>CAZCIZ010000016.1:17613-40428 GCA_964498995.1 uncultured Clostridia bacterium
TATACAAGAAATATATAGAAAATATGCAGGTGATTAATATGACAGATAACTACTCCAGGGAAATCTACAAAAAACTTAAAGAAGATATCCTTAACGGCAAAATAAAAGGAAATGAAAGGTTAAAACAAAGTGAGATTGCAAAAAACCTAGATGTCAGTAGAATGCCGGTGAGGCAAGCTCTGAAATATTTGGAAGAGGATGGACTCATAGTGATAATTCCAAATAAAGGAGCAAGGGTGGTTGGTTTTGACATCGATGACTTGGTTGAGATCTTTTTTATTCGAAAGATGTTAGAAATAAAAGCATTTGAATTTGCCGTCAGTAACTTTTCTTCAAAAGATATATCTTCGCTGATAGAAATAAATCGGGAGTTTGAAGAAAGAATCGATGCCAAGGATTTTAATGGAGCAATCAAAGTAAATCAAAAATTTCACTTCACTATTTATGAAAAAAGCAATTTGAATTATTTGAATCAGCTAATAAAAAACATATGGAATGTATTCCCTAGATACACCTTTGCATACGACAGCGAATCCGACAATGCCAATAAAAGTAAGGAATCGGTCAAACAATCGGTTAAAGACCATTGGAATATTATAGATGCAATCAGCAGAAAGGACGAGGAAAACGGCTCTGAAATTCTCTACAAGCATATCGAGGATGGACAGACTAAACTCATACAACAACTGCAGTTAAAAGAGAAGTAACTTATCTGAATTTAATTTGGATAAGTCTTGATAAATTAGTATCTAGGAAAGGAGGGGTTGTAGAACAAACTGATAAGGGAGTTCTTGCGATGTGAAAACAGTAACTTAAGAAAGAAACTGAGGAAACAATTAATTGAGGGGAGGAAGATTTTAATGAAATTTGAAAAACTTTTTATCATTGGTATTTGTCTAGTACTAGCTTTAGCTTTGTTTACTGGGTGCGGTAACGGTGAGGAAGATGTTGAGGAAAATGGTGAAGCGGTAGAAGCAAATGGTGAAGATGAAGAAAAAGAAACTGAAGAGATTGGTGGAGAAGATGCTGAGTTTTATATGGAAGCTGGCCACGTTCTTGATACAGGCCATCCGTATCATAAAGGTTTAGTAAGGTTTGGAGAACTGATGAACGAAAAATCCGACGGACAAATTGCATTGGAAATATTCCCAAATCAGCAATTAGGCGGAGAAAGGGATATGATCGAAGGGCTTCAGATGGGAGCTTTGGATGTAACCCTTGTATCTACAGCGCCTTTAGAGGGATTTTCTGAAGACTTTTTGGTCTTTGATTTGCCGTATATCTTTCAAGACAGGGATACAACTTATGAAGTATTGGACGGTTCTATAGGTCAGGGCGTTTTAGATGAGCTTGAAGGTAGCGGTTTAGTAGGATTAACTTTTATGGAAAATGGTTTTTATCATATTTCCAGTAATGAGCCCATAGTAGAACCAGAAGATATTGAAGGTGTTACAATCAGGTCCTTGGAAAATCAATTGCAATTGGATGCCTATGAGGCGGTAGGAGCTAATCCCACCCCAATGGCATTTCCTGAAGTTTTTACAGCATTACAGCAGGGAACCCTAGATGCAACAGCTCAAACTCCAGCAGTGATTTATTCTCAGAATTTTTATGAAGTACAAGATTACTTGGCAGATACCTGGCACTTTTATGCACCAGCACCTTTGCTTATAAGTGAGCAGACTTTTGAAGAGTTACCTGAAGATTTGCAAGAAGTAGCTCGTGAGGCAGCAGAAGAAGCAACCCACTATCAAAGGCAGCTAATTATTGATGAAGAAGAAAGGGAGTTAGAGATACTGGAAGAAGAACATGGAATGACTATAAATGAGGTTGATAGAGAACTATGGCAAGAAAAGATGATAGAACCAGTTTATGAAGAATATTCACCTGATCCGATAGATCCTGAATTAATTGAAGAGATTCAAGCAGCGCACTAGAATCACAAGTTTATCCCGGCTGCAAAACACACACAATTGTGAGCTTTGCAGTCGGGATTTAAAAATACTAGAAGATAATCGGAAGGGGGGTAACTAATGGAAAATAACGACAAGATTAAAAACTCAAGCAATGGTTCTCAAAAGACCTCTATACTAAGTCATATCAACAGGGTAGTGAACACAATCGAAGAGAATTTTTCTATTATATGTTTTTCAGTCATGAGTATAGTTGTTTTTGTTTCGGTAATCTTTAGATATGTGCTTAAATGGTCTTTGCCCTGGGGAGAGGAACTGGCAAGGTATTTGATGATATGGGGAATCCTTATTGGAGTAAGTATAGGTGTGCGAAAAAGGACTCACATGGGACTAGAGATTATTATAGAAAAAATGCCACAAAAAATACAAAAGCCGTTAGTATTTATCAGCCACCTGATAATAATAGGAACTTTTGGATTTCTGACCATCATGAGTTTTCTCATGGTCCTTGAGCTTCATGGTAGAGGCCAGACCTCTCCTTCTCTTAGTATTCCTATGTACCTTGTATATTCTTCCTTGTTGATAGGATTCTTATTAAGTACGATAAGAGCCATTCAAATATTTTGGCAAGATATGTTTTCTGATAAAAGCAAGGATGCAGCTAACTATAAACTTGAAGAACAAGAAAACTAAGTTGAAGGGAGGGTAAAAAATGGAAGCAGCACTTTTTTTATCTTTTATAGGTCTTATGATGATTAGAGTTCCAATAGCTTTGGCGCTAGCATTTTCTACAGCTTTTGCTCTACACTTTTTTACCAATATGAACTTGCTCCTAGTGGTACAGAGGATGTTCACGGGTTTAGATACCTTTCCCTTTATGGCTATCCCATTTTTTATAATGGCTGGAGCTATTTTAGAACAGGGGGGCGTATCAAAAAGGCTGATCAATTTTGCTAGTGCTTTGGTAGGAGGTTTGCCAGGTGGGCTTGCTATAGTAACCATAGTGGCTTCTGCTTTTTTTGGAGCTGTTTCTGGTTCCGCTACAGCCACTGTGGTGGCAATAGGTGTTATAATGCTTCCGGCTATGAAAGAGGAAGGTTATCCATTGAAATTTGCTCTGGCCACCGTTGCAGTAGGGGGCTTTTTAGGAGTGGTTATCCCACCGAGCATCCCCATGGTAGTATACGGTATTTCCACCAATACTTCAATCGGTGATGTATTTATTGCTTCTATTGTTCCAGGAGCGTTATTGTGTTTGTCAATGAGTTTTTACGCCTACTTGTACGGTAGAAAAAACTTGGAAATCCCTGAAGATAGAGGTTTTTCATTACAGAGGGTATTAACTACTTTTAAAGAAGCTATATGGGCATTGA
Organism: uncultured Clostridia bacterium; assembly: GCA_964498995.1. Taxonomy (GTDB): domain Bacteria; phylum Bacillota; class Natranaerobiia; order Natranaerobiales; family Natranaerofabaceae; genus Natranaerofaba. The sequence continues at coordinate 20,900 of CAZCIZ010000016.1, forward strand.
TTATGCCGGGGATAATTCTAGGTGGAATTTATGGGGGAATATTTACCCCTACAGAAGCAGCAGCTGTAGCATGTTTTTATGGCCTTTTAGTCGGATTTTTGATATACAAAGAATTAGACTTTAACAGGTTATATATGTTGCTAAAAGATTCTGTGGAAAAGACCAGTATGATAATGTTTATAGTCGCAGCGGCATCATCCTTTGGTTATCTGATGACTAGAGCTCAGGTGCCTGCTGAAATGACAGACTTTATCACAAGCCTTTCCTCTAATCCAATAGTGCTTTTACTATTAATAAATGGAGTGCTCTTGCTCATTGGGACTTTTATGGAAACTGTAGCAGCGATAATGATTCTAGGTCCTCTATTGATGCCTTTTGCCCATGAAATGGGTATTGATATGACTGCATTTGGAATAATGATGGTTGTGAACTTGGGTATAGGAATGGCTACCCCACCCCTGGGACTTAATATTTTTATGACCTCCGGGATTGGCAAGACCAGTGTAGAAAAGGTTATAAATGTGCATCTAGGGTTTTATCTACTGTTTGCCATTGCGGTTCTCCTTCTGATTACCTATGTGCCATCCATTTCATTATTTTTATTAGATATTCTTAATTAAAGAAAAATTAATGTTAAGAGAAAGGTGGTTACTGACTTGCTAAAAATATTACGTGTGAATATGACGGATAAAACAACTAGGATTGAAGATGCCCCCAAAAGCTATTTGGAAAAAGGGGGTAGAGGGCTAATTGCGCAGATTCTTTTGGATGAAGTAAATCCAACTTGTGAACCCCTTGGAAAAAATAATAAGCTGATTTTTGCCACAGGCTTTTTGACGGGAACCATGGTTAGCAGTGCTAACAGGGTATGCATAGGAGGAAAAAGCCCCCTGACCGGCGGGATTAAAGAAAGCAATGCAGGTGGAGTTAACGCAGCTAGGATTGCACAAATGGATATTAAGGCGATTATAATTGAAGGTTTCCCCCAGGGCGATCAAGATGATAAGTGGTATTATTTAAAAATCGACAAAAACGGCTGCAGCCTAGAACCGGCCGATGAATATGTTGGAATGGGAAACTATGAATTTGCAAAAAAAATAACTGAAAAACATCCAAATGCCGCCGTTTCATGCATAGGTCCTGCAGGGGAAAGGCAGTATAAGTCTGCTGGAATTGCAACGACAGATCCAGAGGGCAGACCATCCCGTTTTAGTGCTAGAGGTGGTCTAGGAGCGGTTATGGGTTCCAAAAAGATAAAAGCTGTAGTAGTAACAGAAAAGGATAAAGTCTCGATAGCTGATGAAGATAAATTCAAAGAGACAAATAAAAAGCTCAGTAAGATCATAAGCGAAGCTCCCAGCAGTCATGCCTATCGAACCCTTGGTACTCCGGGAATGATGAAGCGCTGTAACTCCTTAGGAGGAGTACCGGTAAATAACTTTAGCGTAGGTGAGTTTGATCGGGTGGAAAAGGTGAGTGGCGAAAAGCTGTACAGCACTATTGGCGAAAGGAGCAAAGAAGAGGATAACTCTCACCGGTGTATGCCGGGTTGTGTTATAAGGTGCTCAAATATCTATCCAGATAAAGAAGGAAATGAAATTGTGGCACCCTTAGAGTACGAAACAATAGCTCTTATGGGTCCTAATCTGGGGATCGATGATTTTGATACTATAGCCAAGCTGAACTATATCTGTAATGACCTGGGACTTGATACTATTGAAATAGGAGTTGCCCTTGGAGTTGCCATGGAAGGAGGCCAAGGTGAATTTGGAGATGAAAAAGCAGTCTTCAAACTTTTAGATGAAATAAAAAATGATACTGTGCTTGGAAAAGTACTGGCAAATGGAGCATATATAACCGGACAGGTCTTTAACGTCTTAAATATTCCTCATGTCAAAAAACAGGCTATGGCAGCATATGAGCCCAGGGCAATCAAAGGCATGGGCGTAACCTATGCTACCTCACCTATGGGAGCGGACCACACCTACGGCCCTACAGCCAGAGCAGAAATTGATCATTCCAGCCCCGAAGGTCAGGTAGAAGAATCAAGAAAAATGCAAAAGTACATTTCAATTTTTGATAGCTCAGGTTTTTGCTATTTTGTCATGGGGGCTGTGATACCTCACTTGGAGCTGGTAGCTGAATTGATTAATGCTCGGTTTGGCTGGAATATAGATGTTTCCTGGCTAGAAAATATGGGAATGGAAAGCATGAAAAAGGAACGGGAATTTAATAAACTTGCCGGGTTTACCAAGGTGGATGATCGACTGCCTGAATCATTTACTGAAAGGGAACTACCCAATTTGAAAACTACCTTTGATGTAAAAGAAGAGGATATGGATAATATTTTTGACTTTGAATAATTTGAATCTGACAGCTTGAGAGAAAGGAGAAGATAATAAATGACGATTGTTAATAGCTCCAAGGCGTTTAGCTTAGTTTTACCGGAATTGATTTTTGGCTGTGGTACGATTAAAAAATTGCCGGAGATTCTTAAAGACTATAAAGTTAAAAAAGTCTCCCTATTGACTGATGAAGGGATCATAAAATCAGGAATTGCAGAAAAAGTTTCAAGTATTATTAAAGATAGTGGAGTAGAATGTGAAATCTTTAGCGATGTAGAAGCAGATCCAACTCTTGAGAATGTTAAAGATGCTTATAACACCTGCGATAAAAATACAGAACTACTCATTGGCCTTGGTGGAGGAAGCCCTATTGATACTGCTAAGATCGTTTCTGTAATGCTAAAATATAAAGGTGATCTGGAAGAATACCTGGGCTTAGATCAAGTGCCCGGCCGTGGACTACCCACTATATTTATTCCCACCACTTCAGGAACTGGCTCTGAAGTTACAAAATACTGTATCTTATCCGATAAGAAAGAAGAGATTAAGAAAGGAATAGTGAGCGATTATATTATTCCTGATTATGCCATAGTGGACCCAGAACTCACAGTTACCATGCCGCCTAAGATAACTGCTTCTACAGGAATTGATGCTCTAATCCATGCGATTGAAGGTTATATTTCGCCTAGAGCTAACCCTATAACAGATCTTCTAGCTTTAGAAGCTATAAATATGATTTACTTTAACTTGCCGATTTCATGTGCCGATGGCTCGGATTTGAATGCTAGAACCAACATGGCTTATGCCAGCATGACAGCGGGAATAGTGTTGAACGGAACTGGTGCAGGTGCTTCCCATGCCCTGGCATACCCGATAACCTCTAAATACAACTTACCCCATGGTGATGGATGTATGCTAACCTTTTTGGAGCTGTTGGAGTTTTTTGTCCTTTCTAACGTGGACAAGTATAGAAAAATGGCTGAAGCAGTGGGAGTAAATACTGAAAATATGAGCTGTAGAGAAGCTGGGATGAAAGGGGTGGAGGAAATCCGCAGGTTTGCAGAATACATTGATGTGCCTACTACTTTGAGCGAGGTAAATATGGACAAGAATGATGTTAAACCCTTTGCGGAAAATGTGTATAAGACCCAGCAGAGACTTTTGGTCAATGCCCCTAAAGAAATGTCTGTGGAGGATATTATGGAGATTTACAAAAAATCTTACTAACTTCCCATGTTTTGACTTTCAGACCACAACCAGTAATGAAAATAATCTGATTTATTTTACCGCAGCAGTATATGGAGATATGATTTAAGTTTTTATTATTAATACATTACATCTAGGCAGGTAAGGTAAACGAAGTTTAATAAGTAAACTTTTTTGGATTTTATTGGTACATCCAAGATGTACCAATAAAATCCAAGTGTTTACGATTAAACTTTGTTTACCCCCGATTCGTAGATGTATCAATAAAAACTTTGTAGTATCGGAATATACTGCAGCAGTGAAATTAAAGCTTATTTTCTTACTAAATAAGGGGAATAGGGGTGTCGTTATGTTAGAGGTGAGAATAAGTCCAGGTTTAAAAGCTTATAAAAAACATGGTCAAAAAGTTTTTCTCCAATGGGATGGAGGAAAAGTAAAAGAAGTTTTAAATGAACTCGACATAGATCCAGGGGATGTTTTTGTTCTAGTAGATAACAAAAACATCGATTTGGATGATGAGATTACAGACAATAAGGTGATTGAAATTTTACCCTTGCTTGCAGGAGGTTAACAGGCATAACCAAGAAAGTCAACGGGATAAAAGGAGGCAGTGAAATAGATGAAAGAGTTAAGATTATTAGCACCTACGGCTATATTGGGCTACGGTTTTCCAGTAGAAAGCTTTGAAAGAGGGATGGAGCTGAAACCGCATCTTATCGGAATAGATGCAGGCTCTATTGATCCAGGGCCTTTTTACCTGGGGAAAGGAAAATCCTTTACCGACAAAAATGGGGTAAAAAGAGATTTAGAAATAATTCTAGAGGCTGCCTGCAGGGAAGGTATTCCTGTTTTAATAGGTACTGCTGGGGGAAGTGGTGCAAAGGAACACTTAGATTGGAACGAAAAAATAATCGAAGAGATTGCAGCTGAAAAGAACTTATCATTTAAATTGGCAAGAATAGATGCTGATTTTTCTAGTGAGTATGTACTATCAAAACTGCAAGAAGGAGATATCTCCCCCTTGACAGGAGCACCGAGATTAGAATCGAAAGATGTGAGAGAAACCAAGCGAATTGTTGGTCAAATGGGAATAGAACCTTTCCAAAAAGCCCTAGAACAAGGAGCCCAGGTTGTCCTGGCAGGAAGGGCTTACGATCCCGTCTGTTTTGGAGCAATGCCTGTGAATATGGGGTTTGACCCTGGTCTTTCTTTGCATCTTGGCAAAATTTTAGAATGCGCTGCTATTGCTGCAAAGCCAGGAAGCGGGCGGGACTGTATGTTCGGGATATTGAGGGAGGATCACTTCATCCTTCACCCAGTAAATCCTGATAGAGTTTGTACGCCGGATTCCGTTGCCGCCCATTCATTGTATGAAAAGTCGGACCCTTTCCACCTTCATGGGCCCGGAGGCGAGCTTGACCTTACAGAAACAAAATATGAGCAGGTGGACGAAAGGGCGGTAAAGGTATCCGGGACGAAGTTTGTAGAAACTCCTTATGCTATCAAAATAGAAGGAGCCAGGTTGATGGGATATAGATCCATCAGCATTGCCGGAGTTAGAGACCCAGTAATGATTGAAAATATTGAAGAGATCACAAAAGATGTTAAAGAAAGTGTAAAAGATAATTTTGGTGAAACTGAAGGAAATCTTAATTTTAGATTATACGGTTATAATGGCGTAATGGGAGAATTGGAGCCTGTTCATGATAAAGGGCATGAACTTGGGATTGTAATTGAAGCAGTGGCAAGCAGTCAGGAACGGGCAAATACCATCCTGAGTTTTGCCAGATCTACATTGTTACATGTGGGTTATGAAGGGCGGCTCTCCACAGCCGGTAACTTGGCCTTTCCTTATTCGCCTTCAGATATAGAAGCAGGGGAAGTCTATGAGTTTTCCATGCACCATTTAGTAGAAAACATAGATCCTGTTGATGCTTTTCCTATACAACTAAAAGATGTTGGGGCAGGAGGGAGACATTAATGACAATCCATGGAGAAAAAGGCAAAATGAATAATGCAGGGACAACCAAACTCCGAGATATCGCCGGTGTAATAAGAAGCAAAAATGCAGGCCCTAACCAGATAACTTTTGACATTATTTTCAACCATGAAGAGGAATTTGAAAAAGCTTGTGAAAGCGGCAGTTTTACCGGTGAAAATGTTGCTAAAACCTATGGGATAGACGAGGGCAAGATACTAGGCATTTACTTTTATTCCCCTGCTAACTCAATAAAGATAACAATTTTAAGAGAAGTTTCTTCGGGAAGCATGATGGATACTGATGTTTATGGTGCCCAGCAGCATGCACCTCTATTGGATATGGAAATAAATTACGAGTAAGAGTTTGACTAAAAACAAAGAGCTTGTGTTAAAAGGGGGAAATGCCATGAAGGGGAAAGTAGCTGCCAGAGGAAAACCAAAAGAAGTAGTGATTAAAGAATTTGATCTGCCCAGTCCATCACCAGGCGAAGTCCTGGTAAAAGTAAGAAGAGCTAATGTATGTGGTTCTGAGCTTCACATCTGGAAAGATTACCACCCAGCAATTAAACGGGCTGTATTGGGACATGAGATGGTTGGAGAAGTATCTGAGCTGGGTGAGGGTGTGGAAACAGATTATGCTGGTGAAAAAATTGAAGTAAATGACAGAGTAGTCGCTCCGTATTATATAACTTGCCTGAAATGTCCATCTTGCCTTCAGGGAAATTTTAACCTGTGCACTAATGCATATAAGTATTGGGCTAAGGAACCGGAAAACTATCCACACTTTTTTGGGGCATTTGCCACCCATACGTTGATTCAATCAAACAGGTATTTTTATAAAGTTCCTGAGGAAGTACCTGATAAAGTTGCTGCCGGGGCAAATTGTGCTTTGTCACAGGTCATTTTCGGTATAGATATGTTGGATTTGGAAGCAGGAGAGACCATTCTAGTGCAGGGAGCAGGTGGTTTAGGGTTAAATGCTGCAGCTGTAGCAAAAGAAAGAGGTGCTGTTGTCATAGTAGTCGATGGAGTTAAAGAACGTCTTGAGATAGCTAAAAAGTTTGGAGCAGACTTCACAATCGATATGGTAGAATATTATGATTTAAAAACAAGATCTCAAGTAATAAATGAGTTGACAAATGGATATGGAGTGGACACAGCCATTGAAGTAGCAGGGGTGCCCGAGGCATTTATGGAGGGGATAGAAATCCTTCGGGGGGGAGGCAGGTATGTAGTTATAGGTAACGTCTCTCTTGATCAGAAAATTGATTTTCCACCTGGGGCTATAGTAAGAAAGGGTTTAAAACTCTATGGAGCTGTCAGGTATCATCCCTGGTACTTGTATAAAGCGTTGAAATTTTTAGAAAGAAATCATTCCAAGCTTCCTTATGATGAGTTGGCAGATCAAGAATACAGTCTAGAAGAAGTTAATCAGGCCTTGATTGATTTTGATAATAAAGAGGTAGCAAGGCCTGTTATAGTGCCTTGATAATAAGGAAAGTCACATCATCAGTCAATTCATCCTTTTTACTGGAAACCCCCTTTAAATCAGATGCAAAATAAAAACCAATAATTTAAATTAATTGTAAATGACAAAGTGTGATAATTCTATTAAAATAGACTATAGTTGTACAAACCTTGACGAAAAATTGCCCATGAGGTTTTCAACCAAAACAAAAAGGGGGAAGCTAATTGAATAATTTTTTCAAGCTAGAAGAAAACAATACTAACGTGAAGACAGAAGTTATTGCAGGTTTAACCACTTTTATGACCATGGCGTATATTATCTTTGTCAATCCCAATTTATTAGGCGCAGCAGGTATGGATGAAGGTGCTGTAATGACAGCAACGATCTTGACAGCTAGCTTAGCTTCCATACTGATGGCTTTTTTAACTAATTATCCTTTCGCCCTGGCAAGCGGGATGGGATTGAATGCTTTTTTTGCCTTTACCATAGCCCCAGAGGTTGGTTGGCAGGGGGCATTGGCCATGGTATTTATATCAGGAGTAATGTTTCTTATATTAGCATTGTCAGGTTTGATAACTAAAATCGATGAAGTAATACCTACTGTATTAAAAAGGTCAGTGGCAGTAGGAATAGGGTTGTTTATTGCCCTCATTGGTTTTAAAAATTCTGGAATAGTAGTTGAAGACCCTGAAACTTTAGTGACCTTGGGAAATTTGACGGATCCAAGTGTTACAGTAGCTATATTCGGCTTGATTGTTACTATTATTTTAATGGCAAGGGGAGTAAGGGGTGCAATTTTGCTGGGGATTGTTTTTGCAACAATATATAGCTTTGTTATAGGTGTTCAGCCGGCGCCAACAGCAGTTTCTAACTTTATAGGTATGCCAAATAGTATAGGTCCAATATTTTTTGAATTGGATTTTGCAGCAGTGACCCAGCTGGGAATTATGACGATTTTTGCCCTGGTTTTTGTAGATTTATTTGATACCATGGGGACACTTTTAGGCACCGGGGCTAAAGCTGGCTATTTAGACGAAAATGGCAACCTACCCAAAGTTAAAAACGCGATGATAGCCGATGCTTTTGCCACAATGGGTGGGGCATTTTTAGGTACAAGCACTGTTACAACCTATGTAGAAAGTACAGCAGGGATTTCAGAAGGTGGAAGAACAGGATTGACCTCATTAGTAGTAGGTATCTTATTTTTACTTGCACTATTTTTGGCGCCCTTTGCAGGGCTGGTTTTGGAAGAAGCTACAGCTCCTGCCCTGATAATGGTAGGAGTATTGATGATGAGCGCTATAAATTATATAGATTTTTCCGAGTATACAGAAGCATTGCCCGCCTTTGCCGTGATAAGCGTTATGCCTTTTACCTTTAGCATTGCCCACGGGATAGCCGTTGGTTTTATCGCTTATCCCATAGTCAAAGTATTTGCCGGCAAAAAAGATGAAGTCCATTGGGTTATGTATATATTGGGTGCTGTTTCTATTGTTCATTTTATAATGTAGGATAATATAAGCCCTCTGCATAGCAGGCTACAGTTTCTGTGTATAGAATTTGTGTGTCAAATATGATCTTTATGATAATCGGCTCTTATTCTCACTGTATTAACTAAAACCTCAGTCTTACTTGGAATCACTCTTGCTTTTCAAATGGCCGGGCTGTTTCAATATATAACAGGCCCTGCAGTAAATGCTATGTTAATCTTGTCTGCTTTAACAGTTGGAATAAAAGGAGCAGCTCAAATGCTTCAACTGCCTCAGCTTTTATCATTAGAGTCTTTAGAAGTTCGATAATAGTATGTGCAATATAGTCCTGAAGATTACCCCTACTGCACCGCCTATAATAGCAGGCTTTATTTGCTTGGCTAGTCTTAGCCCTGAAGATGCAAAGAGAGATATCGCCACAGGGTCAATTGAATGAATTCCAATCCCGGCAATCCTGTTTAGTTCAAGGGCAGAGAGATTTCCTTCAGCCATCAAATCCATAGTAATCCCCATCATTGCTGTTCCACCTGCTAAAAACTTGGTTACAATAGGCAAAACGGCAGATCCCGGGATATTGACCTGAAGAAATAAAGGTGTAAGAATTGTCTCTAGAAATCCAATTACACTTGTTTCTTTTAAAACATCAACGACAAATAAAGCTAAAATCAGAACTGGAGCGGCCTTGATACCTGTCCAAAACCCTTCTTCTGCACCATTATAGAGGCTTAGGAAGGCATTTACCTTTTGTTTGCTTTTTTCTTCTCCATTCTTATTTTCGCTATTTTCTTCATTAGTAGATACAACCTCATGGTTATTAGCTTCTGAATTATAGTACTTATAAGAGATTTTATAAGCGATAAAGCCTGCTAATAAGCCTCCGACTATAGAACTCCCAAAAACCAAAAACAAACTCAAGCCATTAACGGCCAAGGGAAAGATAACATTTGCTTGGGTAATGGTAAGCACAGTTGCCATTGTTGCTGCTATATTTGGGCCGGTAATCTTAGGGCTCTTGTCCATAAGCTTTAAAGTTGCTATAGGAGCAGCAAAGCTTATCAACATACATTGTAGCATTGCAAAAACTCCTATTCCAGGAAGCCCAAAAATCCCCAGGAAAGGAGCTACAAACAGCGCTATTTTGTTTATAACTCCTGTATCTTCTAGAAGTTTCATTATTGCCATCATTACTACCATGATTGGCACGATTGTATATAAAGTGAGGTCAATACCTGAACTTCCTGATTCTAAGATCAAGCTAATCAGCTGTTGCAACTTAATCCACCTACTTAAACTTATTATAGTCGTTATATTTGACCGGGGAATTCTTAGAAAATGTTGTAAATTGCCAATTATTATTATGGCAAACAAAGGCTAAATACTCAAAGTCAAAGTGCTTAGGCTAGTCAATTAGAGCTTTTACAAGCCCGTCACTTTAGTGATGGGTAATTGACCTATTTTGTCCTTGGGTTTTATTTTGTCCTTGGGTTTTACTTATTCTAAGCCTGCCCTGTTATTACCTTTTTTTAGAAGGGTTTATTTAACTCTTGTATCATTGATGAAGAATGTTGCTGCAAACGAGATGAGGGAAAGAACAAAATATCCTAAAAGGGCATAATGATAACTGAGCAACTCATAAAACCTTACACCGTTATCCAGTATACCTGTCCAAGTGAAGTCCAAAATTCCACCTACAAGGAAATTAGCAATAATAGTACCTACAAAAGGTGCTGTGTTTATTATACTCAAAGCAGTTCCCGTAAACCGGGTGGGATTGGATTCCTTGACGCTGGCATGTGAAAGCATTAGAAAAACGCCAAAGAAACCAGCTATAAAATATATAAAAGGCAGTAAAGCCTCAGGCGGGGCAGATTCATAACCTATCACTTTTATACCCCAAACCAACGCGTAGACAAAAGCTCCTAACTGGATCAGAGGTTTTCTGCGCCCTATTTTATCCGCAACCCTTCCCATTACAGGTGATCCTGCCATTACCCCCAGGGTGAATATAAGTACATAATTTGCTGCCCCATCTCTGCTAAAGCCATAAACCTGCATTAAATACTGTACTCCCCAAGTACTTGAAAAGCTCATTACTACTCCTAAAACCCCCGCCAGGCCCAAAAAGCAAAACCAGGTATTAGGTTGTTTGATTACATGCCAAAAGCCTTGTTTAAAATTTCCCTCTTGCTTTTCTGAATCATCAGGATTTAAAGGTTCATAACCCAATTCTTCCGGGCGGTCCCGGACTAGCCACCATAAGATTATCCCAAGTAATAATGATACCACTGCTATCATGAGAAAGGATGAGCGCCATCCCAGGGCAATGACCAGCAGGGCGAATGGGGTTGTAGCGAGAATGCCACCACTGTTACCAATAAGGGAAGAAAGGCCTATAAGGGTGGCGAATTCTTCCGGCTTGAACCAAATAGCTTGTACTCTCATAATACAGATTAAAATCCCGGCCACACCCAGACCAACAAGGAGTCGGCCAAGATAAACACCGGGCAAAGTATTGGAAACAGCAAATAATATCGCCCCGACACCGGCTACAAACATGCCGCCAGAGGTCAACTTCCTAGCCCCGATAGTATCAGCCATAATACCGGCGGGTATCTGAAAAATCGCATAAATATAAAAATACATGGAAGACAGGTTACCTATTTGGGTTCCGGTTAGGTCCAACTCGGCTCCAATGGTGTCAACCACTACCAATAAGGAATAGCGGTGAAAAAATCCTACCAGGAAAGCTAAAGCCATAGCAGACCACATGATCCAACGGTACTTGTTGAATGAAACTTTTGTAGATAGATCTAAGTTCATGTATATTACCCCTTATCCTGAAGTATTTCTTTACTATCAACACAATCAAGTTTCAACGCCTTAAAGTTTATTTTTTTGGACATCAAATGATAGTTTATCACAAGCCTGGCTAAAGAGAATAAAAAATTAAAGAAAAGTAAACCCACTTCCTTTGGAAATGGGGCAAAGGAAGTGGGGCTAAATTTCCTAAAAAACTTCTGAATAATATCAATTAAGTTGACTAAAGGTTACTTATGCAGTTCTTGGACCTCATGGACAAAATCTTTTATCGTGCTTTCAAGGTCATAATCTGGTTGCCAGTTCCAATCTTTTTTGGCTTCGGTATCATCTAGCTCGTCGGGCCAGCTGTTAACTATGCTTACCTTGTCTTCTTCAGGTTTAAAATTGATTTCAGCCTCTGGTAAAACTTTATTTATCTCTTTTACCATTTCACCAGCAGTAGGTGAAAACCCTTGTATATTATAAACCCGGTAATTCAAATTATCTTCATTAGCTTCTGCTAAGTTTATAAGGCATTTTGTAGCATCTTTGACATATAACATGGGCATGCGGGATTTTTCTTCCACAAAGACATCATAAGGTTTCCCTTTGGCCGGTGTTTCTACTATCAATGTGGAATACGCAGAAACCCCGCCTGGTCCTCTTCCTGGCCCAATAACTGAAGGAAGTCTAACTCCTCTAAAGTCCACACCAAACTTGCGTTTATAGTATTCACCAAGTCTCTCCGAGGAGACTTTTGTCACTCCATACATGGTATGAGGATATTGTGGATCCGTATTTTTAACCGGATCACTAATGTAATCTCCAAAGGAAGCAACAGTACTAACAAAAATAACCTGTTCAAGATCAAACATTCGGGCAGCTTCTAAAACATACCAAGTTCCTAGTAAATTAATTTCAAAAGCTTTTGAAGGATACTCTTCAGCCAACTGGGAAAGAAACGCTCCTGAGTGATAAATCTTTGTAACTCCATGCTTTGTAATAATGTCGAAAATATCCTGCCACCTGCTCAAATCTCCTTGTACTTTTACTATTTTATCCTCGATGTCTTTTACATAGGGAAGTAAGTTAGGGTTGGAAGAGTACATGGAGATAACTTTTTCCCCTTTATTAACTAATTCCTTAGCTAAATAATTTCCTAAAAAACCTGAACCTCCTGTTATGAGAGTAGTCATTATTATTAACCTCCTTAATTTATTTGAAAATTGAAATCGTAAAAAAACGAACGGGACGAAAAGTTTGAATATTTAAACAAAGAACAAACTATTTATATTAGATAATAAAATAACAGCAGCACATTTGCAACACTTTAATTATTTCTAGAAAACATAAAACATGACAACAATTGCAATTTTACTGTATAATATAGTAAGAAAATAAACTTTAATTTCACTGCAGCAATATATTCCGATGTTTAAAAGTTTTTATTAATACATCTAAGAATCGTCGCCAGGAAAGGTAATGCTTCCAAATTAAAGGCACATCCTGTGCCAATTTGCTAAAAACATCCTGTTTTTAGGCATTACCTTTCCTGGCTCCTCTCCAAGATGTATTAATAATAAAAACTTAAAACATATCTCCATATACTGCTGCGGTAAAATAAATCAGTTATTTTCACTACTGGTTGTGGTCTGAAAGTCAAATCATGAAAAGTTATTAAATAAAGGTATATCTAAGTCATTGTCAAGGACTAAAATATTTAAAAAGAAGGTGATATGATTGGTTAAAATTATAGAGAGAGATTTAGACATTGATCTGAATAGATTAGCAGATATGGAAAAAATTAATTATATAATCGTTCACCATACTGGGGTAGCTTTAGACCAAACAGTGGAAACAATCCACAACTATCATAAAAATACATTAGGTTGGGCCGGGATAGGCTATCACTTTTACATCAGATTTAATGGGGATATATATCAGGGCAGACCTTTACCTAAAAGTGGGGCACATACCCAGGGATATAACAACCGTTCCATTGGTGTTGCTGTTGCAGGTAATTTTGACAATGAAAGTCTTTTTAGCCGTAAAGACCAGTACAATTCACTAGTTGAGTTATTAAAACGACTAAAGAAAGAATATCCTGGGGCGCCTATTAAAAAACACACAGATTTTGCAACCAAGTCGTGTCCGGGGACAAATTTTCCCTGGGACCAGCTTTTAGAAGCTGTTGAAGCTGTTGAAGAAGAACAAGAAATAGATGGATCAGATAATATCAAAGTGCTTAAAAAAGATATCGTTTATGTTACAGGAAAAGAAGTAACTTCCTATATAATAAAAGATGGTGACGAGACAATAACCTGTATTCCTGTAAGAAAGGTTGAGAATATCGGCTTTAACGTGGATTGGACTTTTGAAAGAACCGAAATAAACCTCGAATATAAGTAGTGATAAGTTTGGCGTCAATAATTTAAAATTAAGGGAGATGTAAAGGCAGTTATGTTGAAGAAAATAAATCTTAAGAAAACTATTTTAGTTTTTATTGTTGTTGTAGTTTTGTTCTTTTTATATCTTTTATATTCGGTATATAATTTTTATAATATAGTATATGAACCGTTAGAAACTAAAGAGGTAACTGAAGAAACTGATAAAGCAAGTAGATCAGATCAATCTATTAAAAACATTCTCTTGTTAGGAATTGATAATGATGGAGAAAGTTATAAAGGTGGTCGTCCTGACGTTATAATGCTAGCTAGGTTGAATCGAGACAATAACAATATTGGGATAGTATCTATTCCAAGGGATACTAGAGTTGAACTTCCTGGTAGGGGTTATGATAAGATAAACCACGCTTATGCATATGAAGGGTCAGGCTATCTGGTGCAAACATTAGAAGGTTTTTTAGATATAGATATCCATAACTATGCCAAAATCAACTTTGATGGATTTGTCAACATAGTAGATGCCATTGGTGGAGTCGAGATGGATATAGAGCAAGATATGTATTATTATGATGATGCCTTGGACGAAGTTATAGTAGATCTAGAAGAAGGCAAACAAGCGTTAGATGGTGAAGAGGCTTTAGGGTTTGTGAGATGGCGGGGAACCCCTGATGCGGATATAGGTAGAATACAAAGACAGCAAAAATTTCTACAAAACATGTTAGATCAGACAATCTCCTTTGGAAATATAATCAAAAGCAGACAAATATCAAACAAATTTGCAAATAATATAAAGACAAATTTTCAACTAGCAGATACTTTACTGTTAAGCTGGTCTGCTTTTAGAGCCGATTGGAATGAAGTATCTACTAAAACTCTAGAAGGTGAAGGTGTAAGGATAGATGGGATCTGGTATTATAATGTTGACCAGGAAAGAGCTAGAGGTACTATTGATGAAGTGATTTAATAAAATCATTAGAATGTATACTGTTTCCACTGTGTAGGGGAAGCACAGATAGTTGATTATGAAGTAGTGCCTTCTGGGGAAGACATTGTTTTGGAAGGCAAATGTAAAAACTGCTAGAAATAAGTGGGAAGGTATGTTGAAATGGTTTAAAAAGCATGTTTTTGCTGCCGGTGTATTGTTATTTATCATATTTTTTACAGTATTTATACAGAAATCTTTTCTAAACGATTATTTAGAAAACAGGGACCCAGAAAAACTTGACATGATAGCAATAGAGGGAACTGAAATTTCAAATATAAGGCATCTTGGGTCTCATTTTAATGACTACATGGGTGAAGTAGAGCCTGGATATGAAGGAGACAAAGTAGATTAGATTCTTTCACAAATAGCAGACAGGGATGGGCTTGCCCAATTTTTTCATCCGGGAAGATATACTAACGATGATCCATCTGAATATGAGTGGTATATTCCATATTATGAGATGCATGACCACCTGGTAGGGATAGAAGTTTTTAATAAGGCAGACAAGTATCCGACTGATAGAAAGCTTTGGGACAATTTATTGACACACTTTATGCCTGAGAGGCCAATATGGGCTTTTGGGAATGATGATAATCATATAAATAATCCGGGAATTGATTTTGCTGTTAGCTGGAATGTTTTTCTTTTGGATAGTTTTGAATTAGAAAGTGTTAAGGATGCATATAAAGCAGGTGAGTTTTTTGCATGTAATAAGACAAGTAAAGATGCCCCGTCACCTCCTGAGGTGAAAAGTATAAATGTGAATAAAGGAAACAGCATGATTGAAATTGAAGCAGAAAATTATGATGAAATATACTGGATTTCTGAAGGCGAGAAAGTTGCTGATGGCAAAACGGTGGATATATCAAACCTTAATACAAACCATACCAGGAGATAAATTGGAGTTATTACGAAGAGCACAAGGCAAACTTGCATACTCACACCACTTATAGTGATGGTATAAAGTTACCACATGAAATTATTGACGGATATCATAAAAAAGGATATTCTATCTTATCGCTGACAGATCATGCTACCTATGACCCGGGGATATTTGTTACATATCCCTGGGATGAATTTACAGAGCATGACTTTTGGAAACTAAGCTTAGAAAACAGCGTATTATATAATATTAACGGTTTTGCTCCCCAGTTTTTAGCTCCTGTTCTGGCTAATTTGGCGGTTTTTATTGGTAATTTAATCGGCTTTACAGCCCTTGTAGCGCTAATTTACTTCATAATAGCTTTTGCAAGTTATTGTGTAGTTAATCAGTTAAAGGGTTTATTGGATAGAAGTCACTTAATTTGGCAGGGTTTTAAAATATTAGTGATAGGGGTTTTAGCTTTTTATATCATTGAAGTAATATTTACTGCCCCTTTAAGTAATCTTATCATGGCCCATGCTAATAGTTTGAAATTTTTAGCTGTTTCTTTTGGGGCACTTTTTGGAATTGTTTTGGTTAGAAGAAGATGGGACAAAAGCGCATAATATATTCGAGTAATTGTTTGAAGGGTGAAACTTGAAAAACTTTAACAAAGGTCATTTTTTAGCATCGAGGATTGATTATACGTAAAAGGGATGGTTTAAAAAAATGAAAACTCCAAGTAGCTTGAATTTGTTAAATGGAATACTGGAAAGTTCAAAAGAAAGTGTCATATTTGCTTTAGATTCTAATTATTGCTATCTTGCTTTCAACGAAAACCACAGGGAAACAATGAGAAGTCTCTGGGGTGTAGATATAAAAGTTGGCGATACTATGTTGGAGTGTATCAGAAATCAAGGGGATCGAAATAAAGCAAAGGCAAACTTCGATCGTGCTCTTAACGGTGAAAATTTTACTGTAGTTGAGCAGTATGGAGATGAATCAAGAGATCGCAGGTGGTATCAAAACGAGTATAATCCCCTTTATGATGACAGTGGTAATGTTATAGGGCTGACGGTGTTTTTATCCGATATTACAGAACGAAAACGAGCAGAAGAAGGGTTAAAAGAAAGTGAAGAACGCTTTATGAAAATGCTGTCTTTAATTCCAGACATGGTTTCAATTCAAGACCCCGATATGAATATTGTCTACAGCAACTGGAATGGATTTGCGGAAGTTCCCGAAGAAGATAGAGTATTAAATACTAAATGCTATCGCACATATAGAGGTTATGAGAATATCTGTCCTGATTGTCTAGCAAAAACGGTACTTGATACAAAGGAACCTATGCAGGCAGAAGTGGAAATAAAGGAAGGGATTTGGGTTGATCTGCGAGTCATACCAATGTTAGATAAAGACGGCAATGTAGAATTTTTTATAGAATGGGTCAGGGACATAACGAATATAAAAAATTCAGAATTAGCTTTAAAAGAAAAAGAAGAGTTACTAAGAGAATATTTCGATAAAACGCCTGCGGGTATTAACATAATTGACAAAGATGGCGATTATCTGGATGCTAATTTTGTTTCAACTCAAGTGCTTGGCTGCACTAAAGAAGAGCTCTTAAGTCATAATATATTAGATTTTGTTGAAACACCGTATCATGAAATGATAACAAACTGGTTACCCAAATTAGAGAAGCAAGGCTACGTGACTGGCGAGGTGATGGTATCTACTAAATATGGAAAAAGAATTTGGACGGAAATTCATGTGACTAAATTGGACAAGGATAGGGCCCTCGCTTTTTCAATTGATGTCAGTAAAAGGAAACAAGCTGAAGAAGAACTCAGATACTTAAGTTATCATGATAGCCTCACGGGCCTTTACAATAGAAACTATTTCGATAGAGAAGTGATTAAGATTGATAATGAGAAACAATTACCCCTGGGGATTATTATGGTAGACATAAATGGCCTTAAATTAATCAATGACACTTACGGGCAAAATGTAGGAAATGAAGTTTTGAAATCAGCAGCTAATATAATAAGAAAATCTTGCAGGGAAGAAGATATTGTAGTCCGCTGGGGTGGAGATGAGTTTGTTATTCTATTGCCTAAAACCAATCAACATGAACTAGAAAATATACAAAAAAATATAAAATCTAATAGTGAAGAAATATATGTAAAAGATATTACTGTTTCCGTGGCTCTGACAAATGAGATAAAAGAAACTATTGATTTAACGATTGAAGAAGTGATAAAGAAAGCAGAAGACAATATGCAAATAAAAAAGCTTGCAGAAAGTCGAAGTGTAAGGAATTCTGTCCTAAAAGTTATATTAAATACGCTTCAAGCAAAAAGCTACGAAACGGAAACTCACACACAACGTATGTTGGTGGTAGCCTGGCAAACAGGAGAAAAATTGGAACTTCCCGAAGATGAATTGAGCCGTTTAGAATTGGTTATCACCCTCCATGATATTGGGAAAATAAATATTTCTGAAAATACATTAACTAAAAAAGGAAAGCTTACCGACAAGGAATGGCAAGAGATGAAAAAACATCCTGAAATCGGCTATAAAATAGCTAGATCGACAGGAGAATTTTCTCATGTAGCTGAAGAAATATTATCTCACCACGAAAGATGGGACGGTAATGGATACCCAAGAGGATTAAAAGGTAAAGAAATTCCATTTTTAGCTAGAATTACAGCCATCGTAGATGCCTACGAAGTAATGAGCAATGGGAGACCTTATAAAGATCCCATGTCTCAAGAGGAAATAATTGCTGAATTTAGAAGATGTGCTGGTACTCAATTTGATCCTAGCTTGGTTGATGTTTTTATAAATATACTGTCAGATTAACTTTTATCCTCTGCTCTTGTACTATCTAGAACCGTGAATATAAAAATGTTAAAATAGGGTTGTTATTAATTTAAAATAAGGGGGAGAACTCAAAATGACAAAAATCAATGTTGCTATAGTAGGATTTGGCAATGTAGGTCAACATGCCTTAAAAGCTGTGGAAGAATCAAAAGATATGAATGCTGCTGGTATTGTGGTAAAGGAGAAATACCTTCAACAAACCCAAAAGTACAACCCTGACCACAATGTCGTAACCGATATTGACAAAATAAAAGAAAACTTAGATGTAGCTATTCTTTGTCTTCCCACTTTGACTATTTCTGATTATGGACCTGAGTTATTAGAAAAAGGTATCAATACTGTGGATAGCTTTGATCTTCACGGAGATGATTTTTTGGAATTTAAAGATAAAATGCATAATGCATCTTTAAAAGGTAACAGCGTATCTATTGTTTCTGCCGGTTGGGATCCAGGTACAGACTCTATTATTAGAGGGATTTTCCAAGTTATTGCTCCTAAAGGCATCACATACACAGACTTTGGCCCCGGAATGAGCATGGGACACTCTGTAGTAGCAAAAGATGTAGAGGGTGTTCAAAATGCCCTATCAATTACCGTTCCTAAAGGAAATGGAGAACATTCAAGATTGTTATACATAGAATTAGAAGATGGCTATAACTTAGAAGAAGTAAAAAAAGATATTCAAGAAAATAAATACTTCAAAGGATCAGATCTAAAAGTGGAAGTTGTAGATGATATAGAAGAATTAAAAGATTATGGACATGGTACTTGCATACATAGAAAAGGAGTATCATCAAATATTCACAACCAGATGATGGACTTCAATTTAAGAATAACCAATCCAGCAGTTACAGCACAAGTAATGGTTAGCTCTGTCAGGGCCACCATAGAACAATCTCCTGGAAGCTACTCCTTGCTGGAAGTACCGTTGATAAATCTGTTACCAGGAGATACTAGAAAGAATCTTTGCGACTTGGTGTAGGGAGATGATTGTTTGCAAAAAATATTATAAGTCGTTATAATATTGTATGAGTAAAATGTACTTTTCTATTAGACATGCGCCTGTAGCTCAGGGGATAGAGCGCCGGATTCCTAATCCGTAGGTC
>CAZCIZ010000017.1:0-39160 GCA_964498995.1 uncultured Clostridia bacterium
ACGATTTTGCAAATCCTTGTGAGCGTTGGTATTTAGCAAGCAATGTATCAAAAAATTCAAGTGTTTACGATTAAACTTCGTGTACCCCATTCTTAGATGTATTAATAAAAACTTTTTAGTATCGGAATATACTGCAGCAATAAAATTAAAGTTTATTTTCTTACTAAATTATCCACTTTGTTGCGAGCTTCTTCCTTATCCACTTCATAATACCAAATTCCATCGATTAAAACACTGTTACCATTTAAAACTTTAGTAGACATATTATCCCAATCAACCTTATTTATCTTAGGTGCCAGGGAAATTACCTCCCCAACTCTAAAGTCCATCACAAGGTTACTGGTAATTTCACCAGCTAACCTTCTTACTTTTAATACAGATCCGAATTTGAAAACTTCATCTATCATCTCTTCCAAAAATTCTTGCTGCCTTCTCACCCTGCCGATATCAGCATCTTCGCCTCCCCTCCATCTAACATAGCCGAGGGCATCTTCACCATCTAAAACTTGCTTGCCTTCCTCAAGGTCAACAATAACTTCGTCAAGGGCATCATCATAATAATACATGTCTTGTTCTACATCTATTTCCACTCCATCTACTATATCAACCACATTTTCAAAACCTTTAAAATCGACCATAACATAATTATGGATGTCAATCTCCAAAAAGCTTTCCAGGGCTTCTTTCAGATAACTAACCCCACCATAAGCATAGGCATGGTTGATTTTTTCATGTCCCCTACCGGGCAAATTCACCCGGGTATCCCGGGGTACTGATACTATACCCACCTGGTTATTCTCTTGATTATACCTTGCTATCATTATAGTGTCGGACCTACCAGCATTAGGCCTGGTATCTTCTCCGTCACTATCAACACCTATTAACAAAACATTTAAGACAGAATCATCTGTTATCCTTTCACCTTCTGTTGTTTCGTTTTTATTAGCCTCCTCTTTCTCAGAACCTTTTTCTTCATTATTCTCGAGAGGTTTATATACGGTACCATGAAGATCAAATGCTAGGTAAACAGAATAAGACAAAACCATTACCATTAATACTGCTATTATAATGCCTATATATTTTAAGTCTAGTTTTTTAAGCAAACTTCTCCCTCCGTTTTGCCATTAAGACGTAAATTTACACAAAAAGTTGCACAAAAAACATTTCCTTTATATAATTCTAATTATATTTCTCGAATCCTCTTTAGAATTGGTCCCTGTTTTAGCACTATCTTACAATAGTTCTCTAAACTTTTCAAATCCAACTTTCATTAGAAAAATAGGAAGTGCTTTCATACGCCATATCCTTCTAGGTTCTTGCAAAAGTCGATACAACCACTCCAGGTACAGCTTTTGCATAACCAGAGGCGCTCTTTTTTTATCTCCTACTAATACATCGAAACTGCCTCCTACCCCCACACCTAAAGAAACATTCAGGTTTGCTAGGTTTTCCTGAAGCCATTTTTCCTGCCTGGGCGAACCCATTCCTGCTAGCAATACATCGAACCTCTCCTCTTTGAGCCTTTGCTTGATTTTTTCTTCTTCTTCCATATTAAAATACCCATGATGAGTTTCAATTTGAATTCCCGGGTAGACCTCTTGAAGCTTTGTTTCAGCTTTTTTAGCTAATTCATGAGTTCCACCTAGAAAATAAAACCTATAACCCCTCCGAGTGCCTATCTCCAGCAAAGCTTTAACTAAGTCTACTCCGGCCACCCTCTCCTTTAAAGGCCTTCCAAGAATTTTTGAGGCCAGGACAACTCCTGCACCATCAGGGATTACCAGAGCAGAATCTTTAAAGATCTGTTTTAAAGCTTCATTTCTGCTGGCGTTTAGTAAAATTTCTGAGTTAGGGGTTATTATCATTTTATTCCTTGAGTTTATTTCATTACCATTATAATTAGATTTTTCTTCTATAATATTGCGACAGATCCAAATAGCTTCTTGATTGTCTACATTGTCAACTAAAACACCTAAAATTTCAACCCTAGCTCTCATGATAAGCCTCCAGTAACTCCATTGCCAGGTTTATGTTTTCTTTGGCTCTCTTTTTATACTCATGCTGAATTGAGTTCAAATTTTCCTCTATTCCAGGTTTTAAATTCACATAATTTTGTATATTACTCATGCAAGTAAAAGGGTCTAGGTTTTCGATACTTCCGACTGGTTCTAAATTCATTTGAGATAGAAATGCCGGAATTTTGGGATCATAAGATATTCCCAGGGGTAGTGTTTCCCCCATAGCAGCAAAAACGAGAGAGTGTAGCCTTATACCCAAAATCAAATCCATATATGAAATTATCCCAAAGACCTCCGTAGGAAGATATCTGCCTTTTAAAACATGGGTTTTTACTCCTTTTTCTTTTGCCTTACTGGCCGCTTCAACACTTAGGTCATAGTCATCGGGATATTTCATAGGTATAAATAAGATTTCATACTCTGAGTATGTTTTATTAAACTCCACTATTATTTGAGTCAAATATTCAAGATATGAATTGTCTCTCCAGGGGCGGATAGAGATACCCAAGTAGGGAGTGTTTCTTTCAGTCCCTTCCCTATAACCTAGTTCTACTTCCATTATCTTCTCAACTTTAGCTTTTGAAGTCTGATTCAAAAGGTATCCCACATCCCCGGTTAAGTGTATCTCTTTTTTCACTCCTATTTTTTCAAGGAAGTTCTTAGACTCAGCATCTCGGACAGAAATAGTATCGGTCTTGTTCAATATTATCTTGGTAATTTTTTGATAAAAGCCGCTCTTAATAGGGCCTACTCCCTGGGCACAGAAGAAGGCTGGTATGTTCATAAGTTTAGCCATAGCTATTACCCCAAGATAATATGGAATTGTTTTTTTGCCGGTGACATCCTGTAACAAGCTTCCGCCGCCGCTAATCAAAAGGCTGGCATTTTTAAGCTCTTTAATAATACTTCTCAAATCAGTTTTGTTGACGGCTTTCACCCCGTAGGTCCGGGCGGTCTTCTCTGGATCAGCAGATATAACTACCGGATGAAAATCTTTGATTTCCAAACTGAACCGATCTAAAAAAGCAGCAAGAATGGCCTCATCGCCAGCATTATTCGCCCCAAAGTAGCCTGAAAAGACGATCTTTGTCCCCATACTCCGCCCACCTTCTATAGATATAAATAAGCCCAATGCCCAAAATCATCCCCAGAAAAGCTCCGAGAATTTCCCTTGTCAAGGATATCAAAATAGGGGTGTGAACATGGGCAAAGCTGTTGATTACATTTATCGGACCAAGAAGCCCGGGGATCAAAAGCCAAGCGTTTTTTTTATCTTTTAGAGCCAAGTATATTCCCAATAACAAAATAGGCTGGCCTATCAAAAAGGACTTGAATCTGGGACGAACCTGGAAGATCTCTTCTAACAAGTTCCTTATGACCAGTTCAAATTCCGAAACCGCTATTAAGGGGTGGTTGCCAGCCCTGGTTAGTAGCAACACTCCAGCCAAGATCAACAGAGTTCCAATAAGCACATGCTTATAAAGTATCGGACTATCAAAGATTTTATAAATCCTTTCAAACAAAACTCTGATATTGCCAAGTCTAAAGTATAGCAATAATATCAGGGCTAGTATTAGAGGTAGCACTAAAGCCGCCCTTACACCTCTAAACATATTAACCTGTAAAAGATAGCTGTTATCTAAAAGTATGCCTTGCACTACAATCCCCGCTAAAATTGAAACAGCTAAACAAATTCCATAAAATTTTAGGGATCTGTTCATTCTCCTTGCAAAGTTTTTATTCTTATCAACAGCATAAAGAAGATAGTTAAAAATCCACAGGGGGACAAGGACTGCAACAGCAAAAGCTGCCAATAGATATATCATTTGTATTCTCAAAGAATAGGTGATTATGAGGAGGAGTATCCCAGCAACAAATATGGATACAGGCCCCCTCTTGCCCGAAATAAAACGCGATAACCTACCAGGTGCATTATCTGATTTCCAATTATACTTGGTCGTAAAATTATAAGTCCATAAACTTATACTAGCTACTAGAGAAACCATAATTAAATATCTATACAACGCTGTATTCTCGATAAATTCAAAGGGACTCGAACTTCCCAGGGTATACCCTGAGTCAATTAATTCTGCTGTTAGATCACTCACAAAATGCTGGGTTTCCTCTTCTTCTTCAAAGGGCTTTAGATAAAGCACCCTAACATTTCTCTCTTTAACAGCCCTAGAAAACTGATCAACTCCTTCCCGGACTCCTAAAGAGTCCAAGGTGTCATCAGTTGTGCTGTGTACCCTGACCATATTCTGATAATCAAGGGTTCTAGCAAGAATATCACTTCCATCTTGTTCAGCCACAAAGGGTTCTATATACCCAAATTTGATCTCATAATCAAGCATGTATTGGCCGAGTTCAACCAGGTCATCTGGATAGCCCACAATTTCTTCTCCCGAAAAAATTACAGTGTCAAATTCCGGCAGTTCTTGTTTTAGTTGAAAAAAATTATCCAAAGAACTGTCCTCTGGAATTCTAGGGACCAAGTCGAGTCCACTTTCTACAATTATATCCACTGCCTGACTTGAATACAGTATGGGATCTTCTAGAAGTTCCTCTTTATCACCTGGAATTACCAAGAGATCATCATAAAACTCCACTTCTTTAGAGGGAGAATCATCTAGTATTATATCTTTTAACTGGTTCTTTATGTCTTCATTTTCAATAAGTATATATACGCTATCACGATCAATAGGAACCCCCGACTCAAAAAATTCCTGCTCGCTTAGTTCTTGGTAAAAAATCAACTCATTTCCTTCTGCAATTATTAATTCCCCATGGTCTTCTAAATCTTTTAAGCTCCACATGTCAAGGGCTACAGAAGTAAGGCCCAATTCTTTGAGGTCATCAAGGGAATCCAACTGATCTTCAGAATCAAGGGAATTATAATCCATTACCAAATCCACAGCTCTATTCTGGCTTTCTATACTGAATTTTGTAAAGCCAAAAATAACTGCCGATATAATACCGGCAATAATCATTATTTTAAATACTTTTTCCATATATTTTTTCTGCTCCTTTTTTGTAAATCCTATGGGCTCATTTATTACATTTTAACTCACATTACAAGAACTAGCAATAAACAAATCCTTGATCTTAAGTCAGCTTATATACAGTTGTTATGAGTTTATTTCATACTGTCCTCTCACCAGGAGAATCATATATGTTTCAGCTTCTATGCCCCTCCCGTCGTCTCTTGGCACGAGTAAGTGATGGTTCTGGGGAACTGACATTCCCCCTGCCAGGTCTTCCCCTCCTGTCAGATCAGAGATACCTCCCGAGGGTGAATCTATGATCTCGCCTTCTCCAGTTCTTGATATTATCTCCGTACTTTCACCTGCTACAAATCTATCTCCTTCATCTAGCTCAACAATCTCAAAAGTGTCTAAAGCCCCCTCACCATCAGCTCTCTCTTCAGCTTCTTCTTCAGATTCAGCCTCATCTTCTTTTTCGTAATCTTTCAGCATCTCCTCGAATTTCTGCTCCAATTCCGGTACCAGAACTTCATAAATATAGCTTTTACTTATTATGGGATCATCTTCAGAGCCAGGATCACCATAGGCACCACCAAAGACAACTTGTCCTATCAATAGTCCAAAAATTATTATCAAGGCAAAGCTAAAGCCTGCTTTTTTCATAATGTAGTCCTCCTGTCTTTTAATTATAAAATGTTATTCTGCTTCATAAAGTAGTAGTGTTCAGGTTAATTTTAAGCCATACGGGACAAAAACTCAAGAGATATCAATGCCATACATAAATTGGATTAGCTATAATCCAGTATTCTAATTTGGGATGAGAGATGGAAAAAATGTACCTACCTCTATTCAAGGAGATTTTATCCCGGTAAGGAAGTGCAAAAGTTGTCACACTTCCATCTTCCGACTCAAGATTAAGCTTTGCCAGTTTATTTTTACCTTTCTTTGTAAAACCAGCTATAAGCAGGTATTTTCCAGGGGGAGTAACATCCCCTGGAAAATAAAACCTGTCATTCTTTAAATCTTGTAAGTATAGTTCTAAGTCATCTCCTTTCCCCACCCTGTCATATGAGATAAAGACATTACCTGCTTTCAATGCTTTTATCAAAACCTTTTTCGCCCTTTCAAACCCCTCTTTCAAGCCGTGCCGGTCTTTGTACCATTTCAGCGGGCGCTCCAGGTAAACATAATTATTTCCACTATTAAATAAATACTTATAACTAAGTACCTTAAAACTAAAAGGCCCAACTCGAAAAATAGGAGCATGAGCATCGGAGCCGATAATTCCAGTAACTTTTTTTCTTTTAGTTAATTCCTTCCATTTTGCCAGGCAGTGCCTGTTAGGCGGGTCCATAAAAGCAAGATCATCGATAAAGTTTGCATACACGGCATGAAGTATCGTCTGGGCTCCATCCCTCCATTCAGAAGAATAGTTTGATACTTCCATCCCATCAAACCCATCTATATTAAAGTCCGTCCAAGGATATGTCCTTCCATTATTAACCAGGGGCGAGCCATCCTCAAAGGGGTGGGCTATGAACCCAATACCCCCCTTACCTTTTACTTCTTTTGCTATTTTTTCCGGGTCCTCTTCGTCGTTTCCTATCACCTCATCTAAGCCTAGGACAAGATAATGGTTCTGTAACCGGTTGACCTCCTGGCCTATCAAGACCATGGTATCATCATAAAAACCCTCTAGGCCCAGATCTTTTCCTTTTAAATGTTCATGGTCATTAATCACGATGAAATCAAGACCTGCTTTCTTGGCATCCCGGGCAATTTCTTCTATTGAAGATGTTCCATCGGATAGATTAGAATGAATGTGTATATTTCCCCTTGCTAAATTAAATTTCAAAGTCTCACCTCTTTAGCCTTTCCCTTCACTTATCTCTGATTTCATAATATTATTTTAACTTATTTTAATGAATTTTGACATTCTTTTAGAAGGAAAATCACGACTTTTAACGTAATATGTTATCATGAATCTATACAGGAGGGAAAGCTTTGATCAAAAATCGGGTTTATATACTAATAGCGACTTTTTTTGTAGTAATTTTGGTTATATTGGCACTAAATGACTTGCAAA
The DNA here is from genome assembly GCA_964498995.1 of uncultured Clostridia bacterium. Taxonomy (GTDB): domain Bacteria; phylum Bacillota; class Natranaerobiia; order Natranaerobiales; family Natranaerofabaceae; genus Natranaerofaba. Next base: position 7,089 of record CAZCIZ010000017.1, read on the forward strand.
CTCATGACCTTGTTTATAAAGATCTCGCCAGGCCGTCGGATTCAAAAAATTACGATGTCATAGTGTTTGGAAGCGAACCTGAAGGCATCTCTGCTGCCGTATCCGCTGCCAGAAGTGATTTAGAAGTAGTGTTAATCACAGAAGATGAGGAAGTCGGCGGATTAATGACCCTTGGAGGTCTTAATTTTATTGATATGAATTATGATCATGATGGCACCTTGCTTACCAGGGGCATCTTCAAAGAGTTCCACGATAAGGTGGGCGGAAATGCCTTTGAAATCGATAAAGCTATCAAGATTTTTAGAAAGATGCTCTATGAAGAAAAGGTCCCTCTAAAAACAAACACAAATTTAAAAGCTGCTATAACGGACGAAGATAAAATAACAGGCCTTGAGTTAACAACAGCTGAAAATCAAGCGAAAAGCTATACAGGTAAGAGGGTTATAGATGCTTCTGCTGATGCTGACTTGGCAGCAAAAGCTGGTGTGCCCTATATAATAGCTGGAGAAGACATTAATCATGACGATCGGCCTATGGGCGTAACCTTGGTTTTTGAAGTTACAGATATAAACTGGCCTAAAATGTTCATGTATCTTAATTTAAACCGTGTTCTTGGCGAAATCAACAATGATTATAGAAAAGACTGGGGGGCCAGGTTAGATGCCGCCTGGGGTTATACCAAAAAAGGGCATGCTTATGAACCCTCCCACGATGATATAATTGTCAGGGGGCTAAATGTAGCAAGACAAGAGGATAATCGCAGTTTGATTAACGCCCTTTTGGTCCTAGATGTGGACCCCCTATGTGAAGATAGTAAAGAAAAAGCCAGAGAAAAAGCCATTGAAGAGATAGAAGATTTGATCCCCTATTTAAGGGACAAATTGCCAGGGTTTGAAAGGGTAGAGTTACATGACGTGGCAAAGAGGCTTTATGTTAGAGAAAGCAGGTATATCCGAGGAGAATATGTGTTAGATATAAATGATGTCTTGGGAAATAATGATCACTTTGACAGGGTCGCAATTGGAGGATACCCGGTGGATATCCAACCTACTGCAAGGCGTCCAACGGGGGTTGTAGTAGGTCACCCCGATCGTTACAGTATTCCTTTTAGAAGCCTTGTCCCTCTTAAAGTGGAAAACCTTTTGGTAGTTGGTAGAAGCGCTTCTTTTTGTTCTCTTGCGGGGGGAAGTACCAGGGTCATCCCTGTAGGCATGACTACAGCAGAGGCTGCCGGTGTGGCTGCAAAACATTCAATAAATAATAGTTTGACTTTCAGGGAGCTCGCTGAAAATAGAAATATAATCCAGAAAATACAAGAAGAGCTTATTTCTAGAGGGGCATATTTGGAGGCTTTTGAAAGGGAAGATCCTTTAGAGGGTAAGAGAGCTTACGAAAGCATCAAGACCTTGAGAGAATTGGGAGTCCTTTATGGGGGCTATGATAACAATTATAGACTCGACGAACCTATCTCAAGGGGTAGATTTCAGAGCATTACAAATACAATAATAAGCCTCTCCGGGTTAGATGATGATGTTGGTACCATTAGTATCTCTGAAGACGAAAAACTCACTTCCAGGGTTATTTTTAAAAAAGTTCTTTTGATTTTAGAAAGCGAGCTCGAAGCTGATAATGAAGTTTCTTTTGAGGAGTCAAAGGAACTTTTATTGAAAAAAGAAATCCTTCCAGAAGATATTAAAGCTGACTTCAAACAAGAAAGCACCCCTGATTCGGAAGGGGCGCTTATCCTATTGGCAAATCTATACGATTTTTTGCAGAAGCAGTAGTCCATTCAGTTCACGATTCAGTTTAATTATTTATCTTCAGGAGTATCTTTTGGCATACTTTCTCCTCCTGGGTCTAGTTCTGAGACATCTTCATATTTGTTCTCTTCATAGATCTGCTCAGCCAACCCTATTCCTCCTGCTTCAGCAGCTTCCTCGGTGATAGCCTCGTCAAACATGCCTTCGTAGATATCCCTTTCATGGCTATCACCAAATAGATCAGACCTCTCTATGGTATCACGCATACCCTGCATTACCTGATGGAGGAAAAAAGCTTCGAATTTGATGCCCGCCTCCATCAGTTGTTGATTTTTTTGATCTATCTTTTCCTGCTTATCACTTTCTTCCTTTGAAGAAGCCTTCTCCGAGGATTTTTCTCTATTAATAGCTTGGCTCAGTTGATCTTTAAAACTTTCAGCCCTGTTTTCATTTTTATGGATTTCGGCTTCTCTAAAGGCGCTGTTGGAAACAGAGCCAAATCCCGTTTTGCCTATTCCAAAGTTCATTAAGTAACACCAACCTTCACTCTAAATTTTTACCCATATAAGCTCATAAATTTCACAAATTCATCTTTTTTTAGAAAGGCTTGTGTTAAGGTTAGTTGTGTAAACAACAAAATCTAAGGCTGATTTAAGCTCTCAAGTTGTTGGCAATCCCCATCATTTCATCGGAAGTTTGGATGGATTGAGAATTTACTTCATAGGCACGCTGCGCCTTTATCATATTGACCATTTCTTCCGCTACGTTAACATTTGAACTCTCCAAAAATCCCTGCCTCAAACTTCCCAAACCTTCTTCCCCGGGAACTCCTTCCTGGGGTCCTCCTGAAACTGTTGTTTCCCTATAGTTGTTCTCACCTCTTGCTTCCAGCCCAGACGGGTTGATAAACCTGGCCAGTTCGATCTGGGTAACCTCATCAAGTTCATCATCGTCAGGGGCCTGAACACTTAACGTACCATCAGGCCCTATCATAATTTCCGTGACTTCTTCATCAATTTCTATAGGATCTCCTCCAACACCGTCTAGTAGCCGCCGCCCATCGGGTGTAACCAGTGTTCCTTCAGCATCAAGTTTAAAATTCCCTGACCTGGTATACAACTCACCCTCTTCACCATCTTCAATTACAAAAAACCCGTTTCCTTCTATGGCGACATCAAGATCGTTATTGGATTCTTCTAAGGCTCCCTGAGAAAAATCCTTGAGAATAGAAGATACCCTGGAACCATGTCCCACTTGAATACCTGCAGGAGTAGACCGATCTCCTTCAGCTTCCTGACGAGGCCTTTCAAGGTTTGCATACAGTAAATCTTCAAATTCAGCTCTACTCCTATTAAAGCCTGAGTTGTTAACGTTAGCAAGATTATTTGAAACCACATCCATATTGGTTTGCTGGCTGTTCATTCCAGAAGCACCGCTCCACAGTGACCTAAACACTGTTATACACCTCCATGTTATTATTAGACAGAAGTTCTTCCGACTCTATTTACTGACTGCTCAAGAGCTTCGTCTTGAGTAGATAGTGCTCTTTGGTTAGCTTCATAAGCCCGAAGGGCATTTATCATCCCAGCCATTTCACTTGCCGTACTTACATTCGATTCTTCCAAGTAACCCTGCAACACTTCTAAATCACCTTCAGCTGCAATTTCTGCAGGTTCGCCCGAAACTCCTGTTTCCATGAAGAGGTTTTCGCCCATTTTTAATAAACCCTGAGGGTTCTCAAAATCCACCAATTCCAATTGGTAGGCAGGCTCATCTTCTTCGCCTATATAAATATTTCCCTCATTGTCTATATGGACTTCCTCTCCGGTATCCAATACGACTTCACCTTCCTGGCTCAAAACCGGATATCCCTGCTGGGTTACCAGTCTTCCCTCTTCATCAAGGGTAAAATTACCGTTTCGAGTGTACAAGACCTCCTCTTCAGGACCCTCCACGGCAAAGAAGCCTTCCCCATCAAGGGCCAAGTCCAGTGGACCGTCAGTTCCTTTAAAACTTCCGGGCTCAAAGCTTGTCACACTTTCTTCCAGGATAGCCCCTGTTCCCAGATGACCGATGATGCTACTGATTCCACTAGATGGATCCTTAAAGTCCTCGCCTTCCTTTTCTAGCCTGTTAATGAGTATTTCCCTGAAGTCACCCTTAACCGTCATATCTCTTTTAAAACCAGTTGTGTTCACATTGGCTAAGTTGTTTGATCTTATGTCCTGTTCTTTTTGATTTACCAGCATGCCTGAAGCCGAAGAATAAATACCCCTTAGCAATCAAACCACCCCTACTTTTTGGTCAATATTTTGTTGCTAATCAGACTCTTTTCAAGTAAATCTAAATATTCCAGACCTTTTCCTGTACCTTCAGCTACACTACCTATTGGATCTTCAGGCAAATGCACGGGCGTTTTAACATTTTCTGCCAGAAGCCTGTCAAAGCCGTGAAGAAGGGATCCTCCTCCCGTTATGACGATACCCTTGTCCATAATATCTGCAGACAATTCAGGGGGTGTAGTCTCCATAACCCTTCTTATACATGAAATAATACTCTGCACGGGGGCTTTGAGGGCTTCATATATTTGATCAGAACTTATAACCACAGTTTTCGGAAGGCCCGAAACTTGATCTCTCCCCCTTACTTCCATTTCTGAGGCGCGCAGATCAGGGTGTGCAGTTCCTACTTCTTTCTTGACCATTTCTGCGGTTCTCTCTCCTATATACAAGTTTAGCTCATTTTTCATATACTGTACTATGGCATCATCAAACTTGTCCCCCCCAATCCTGAGGGATTCGCTTGTTACAATATCGCCAAGACTGAGAACAGCTACATCCGTAGTGCCTCCACCTATATCCACAACCATACTTCCACTAGGCTCAAATATATCTAAATTTGCACCAAGGGCAGCTGCCCGTGGTTCTTCTATTAAAAAGGTCTGCTTTGATCCAGCTCTGGTGGCAGCTTCTAAAACTGCCCTTTGTTCAACAGAAGTTATACCTGCTGGCACACAGACCATAACCCTTGGCTTTAAAAATTTCTTATTTTTCAATGCCCTTTGGATAAAATGTTTTAACATAATCTCTGTAACACTAAAATCCGCTATGACACCATCCTTCATGGGCCTGATGGCCACAATATTTCCTGGTGTTCTACCAATCATATTATATGCATCTTCACCAACGGCCAAAGCTTTTCCAGAATCACTTTCTATCGCAACTACAGAGGGCTCGTTCAGGATAACCCCATTTCCTTTTTGAAATATTAATACAGTTGCTGTTCCGAGGTCTACTCCAATGTCCGTACTAAAACCTAACATCTTATAATCCTCCCAACAAATCTTATAGAAAAATCTATACCTAAATACCATTATAACACATATTATTGCAAAATTTCTCCCCAATTTTTATGTTGTTAATATTTCTACATGTTTTGATAAAAATCCTTTAAATAAGCAAAGGTTTTATAATATAGTTTAGCTATGATGATGAAGCTGAGGAATCTTTAGAATATTTTTTTCTAGTAGCTTCTCCACCCCTGATATGTCTTTCTGCTTTATTTTTATTTAAAATTTTTTTGACCTCATTTGCCCTCTCAGGGTTTATCTGAGGCAGCCTCTCCGTGATATCCTTGTGAACTGTTGATTTACTAACACCAAAACCCTTTGCTACTTCCCGGACAGTGGATTTGGTTTCCAAAATATATTGGCAAATTTCTAATACTCTTTCCTGAATGTAATCTTGCAATTCCTACGCCTCCTTTGGCCTTTCTGATAAATATTTATATGTTCAAGTTTTAGATCTAATGACTAAGCCAATAAAAAATCCCATTTATTGAAGCAGATTTTCCGGATCAAAGTTTGTTTCAGGCGTGTACACTTCAAAGTGTAAGAAACTTCCTTCGGCTGCATCGGTTTTCGCCTTTTCACCAATTTTTCCGATGGCCTCTCCTGCCTCTACACTGTCATCTATTGATACACGACTGGTTTCTAAATTGGAATATTTACTTTTGTACCCATCATGAGAAACAATTATCTCTTTACCCATGTCAGTTGTACCTTGCACATCTACTACCTTACCGCTCCAACTAGCTAAAACTTCTTCTCCCTGAGCAGCCTCTATATCTATTCCTTTATGAATTTGATACTGGTTTCTAACCTGATAGATCTCATTGTGCCTGGTTAATATATCTCCTACTACAGGTGGTTCTCCAGGGGAAATTTCATCTTCTCCGGTAACAAGGTCAGCTTGTTGTTTTTCATCATCATGACCTTTTTCAGCATCTTTTGCTTCTTTTTCTTTTTGTTGATCCCTGTCCTTATACATATCTTTGTCTTTATATTTATCTTTATCATGAATCTTTTTTTCTTCAGTTTCTTCAGTTTCTTCAGTTTCTTGTTCTAACACATCTTTCTTCAACTGTTTTTCTTTTTCAGGTGTTTTATCTTCGGACTTTTGAGTAATATCATCATCTTTTATTTCCGAAGTCTCATCTATCCGGCCGATAAACCTTTCCCTTTCTTTCTCATCTCCATCTTGTGTGAAAATCGAAAGTTCTTGTTCTTTATCCTCTTCATCTTGTTTTAACTCTATCTCACCTTGATATAACTGACCCGGCCAATATCCCAGTCCAATAATTCCAAAAATTAAAACAAGGATGACCACATAGGTTGATATTAAAAGTTTTTTGAGAGAAATTTTTTTTAATCTTTCCTTAACCAAGTTTAAAACTCTTTTTATTGAGCCAAGATAGTTGTTAAGTTTATTTTTTATCATCACTACTCACCTCCGAAACTTAGCATTCCCCCTGCTCGTCCATAATATTCTATTTCTTTACAAAAAATCATAAAAAAAGCCCGACTATTTCGGGCTTTTGATTGATAAAAAGTTTTTTATTAATGTCTATTTGATCAATTCAGAAAATATTAAAACCTGTCCTGAGTCAGTTCTATAGTCATGTTTCATTTATATATTCTTTCTGCTAATATATTTTGAAAGTAATGGTCAAGAATTTCCCGGTATTCATATCCATCTTTTGCCATGCCGTCTGCACCATATTGGCACAGCCCCACTCCATGGCCAAAACCCCTGGTTTTGAAGACCCAACCGGAACCGTCATTATGTTCCAAACTAAAATTTGTAGATTTCAGATCAAACATCTGTCTTACTTCTCTGCCGCTTATTACTTGACCCCCTATTTTTGCTTCTAACACCCTTCCGGTAGAGGACCTGTTCAATACTTGTACCGGCTTTTCCCCACTTAGTACATGGTTTTTAGCATTACTATTGACACTTGAAACAACATCTGCCACTTGTTGGTCTTTTAGTTCCACTTTATCTGTATATTTTTGAGAGTGCTGACAATATTCACATTCAACGGGCTTAATATAGCCCAATTCCGTCCCCCACACCTTCTGGGCAGATTCTGTTTTACCACCGCAGGTAGAATGATAGGGTGCATCAGTTACGAGCTTTCCTGAATACTTCAATACCTCTCCCCTGGTGCTTTTTACACTTTGCCTAACCTTATCCCACTTTTTGTTTCCCCTTTTCCCCCATTTTTTCTCAGCGTCATCTTCATCCATGTAGTCTTGACAATGGTTAGGATTGGTGCAGATGTCAGCCCCTTCCTTATGACTACAGCCTGTACCTCCAAATTCAGGTAATCTAGCCATGGTATAACTCCTTGCCGCCACAGCTTGGGCTTTTAGTGCTTCTTGGTGGAAGGAAGGGGGCATTTCTGCAGCTACCACACCTATTAGGTATTTTTCCATATTTTTTTCTTTTTTTTCACCCTCGGTATGATCATATACGATAATTTGATCTGGCTCTTTTATATCTTCATCGATTTTACCTAGGGCCGGGAAGTCAAACTTTGTTTTTAAATCCTTGTCATAACTTGGCTTTTCTTTTTCTTCAGTTGGTTGTGGTAAAAAATATGAGACACTAACAAAAACAAATACTATCACTCCAGTAATCAAAAGTATCTTTTTCAAAAGAAAGGCCTTTTTAAAATTTTTTTTCAATAACTACACTCCTAAAAAAAGTTCATAATAACCTGCCTACCCTTTGCTTTTGCAAAAAAAATTTTATTGACACTATAATTTATGATAGTAGATAATATTTATGACCTTTTTTATCTAATAAGTTATGAGGTTGTAAGGATTTGGGTATGAGCTATTTGATCAAGGGGTGATTGGATGTCAAAAAGAAAAATTACACTGGACCTTCATCCAATTTACAATAAAGGAGATAAAATAGATGAAGAACTATACAATGCTTTTGATGAAGCCGAAAAGAAAAAGGCTAAAGAGTTGGAGATAATCTGCGGTAAAGGTACAGGACAGTTAAAAAAGCGCATTCTCCGGTTTCTTGACCAGAAAAAAATAAAGCAAAGATATCACAGGTTAAAAAAAGATCCTGGAAATTTTGGCAGGGTTTTTGTCTATTTTAGGTGGTAATAGTAAGAAAATAAACTTTAATTTTATTGCTTGCTAAATACCAACGCTCACAAGCATTTGCAAAACCTTCCAAATCAAAAGTTCGCTTATGGTATTTAGCAAACAATTTAAGCAAAGAACTAATAAAGTTTACTTATTAAACTTCGTGTACCTTCCCTGCCTAGATGTAATGTATTAATAATATAAACTTAAAACTTGTCTCCATATAAAAAGCCCACCCGGGGTTTTCTGGAAGTATAACAGAAAATCCCGGGTGGGCTTTTTATGCTGGTATTTTTATGGCTTACATAACAACGCCTTTGATATTTGCATTATCCTTCCAAATATCAGCGCCAAGGCTCACAAGCTTTTCAATAAAGTTATGATACCCTCGTTCCATATGATGTATATTATACACTTCTGTGCTTCCTTCTGCTGCTAATCCAGCCAAAACCAAGCTGGCACCGGCTCTTAAATCAGTCGCTTTAACTGGAGCACCTGATAATCTGGTAATCCCCTTTATTATAGCACTATTACCTTGAACAGTTATATTGGCGTTCATTCTATTGAGTTCTTCAACATGCCTGAACCTGTTTTCGAAAACAGTTTCTGTAACTATACTTTCTCCAGGAATTGTAGCAAGTAAAGAAACCATCTGAGGTTGCATATCTGTAGGATATCCAGGGTAAGGAAGGGTCTTTAGCTTTACCGGCTTTAATCGGGATGTATCTGCCTTGATCCTGATATTACCATCAGCCTCGGATACTGAGACACCCATCTCTTCCATTTTTCTTATCACCGGCTTTATGTGTTCAGGGATTACATTTTCAATTATTACATCACCCCGAGATATTGCCGCAGCTGCCATAAAAGTCCCCGCTTCAATTCTATCTGGAATTACTGTGTGAAGAGCCCCTTCTAGTTCTTTAACCCCCTCTATTTTAATCGTGTCTGTTCCTGCTCCAACAACTTTTGCCCCCATCTTATTTAAAAAATTAGCTAAATCAACAATTTCCGGCTCTTCTGCAGCATTTTCAATAACTGTATCTCCTTTTGCCTTAGTGGCGGCCATCATTAGGTTCTCCGTTGCACCAACGCTTGGAAAGTCAAGGTATACCCTATTACCGATCAATTCATCACATGTAGCTTCTACATATCCATGTTTGAAATTAATATCTGCTCCAAGAGCTGCAAATCCTTTTAAGTGTAGATCTATGGGTCTACTGCCGATGGCACATCCTCCAGGCAAAGGTATCCTGGCCTTTTTCATTTTTGCCAACAGGGGGCCAATAACTAAAAATGAAGCTCTCATCTGCCTCACAAGCTCATGAGAAGCTTCTACTTCTTTTAGTGTGCAGTTATCCACGTTTATTTCATTATCTTGACCAAAATCAACCTTACAACCCAATTGCTTTATGACTTCACAAATAGTCAGTACGTCTTTTAGGGGCGGGACTTCTCTAATAGTACAAGGGGTTTCAGATAAAAGAGTTGCAGCCAAAATTGGCAGAGATGCATTTTTGGCACCGCATATTCTGACCTTTCCTTTTAGAGCTTTGGCACCTGCTATATTAATTTTCCCCAAGGTTTCATTCCTCCCATTCTTAGATCATTTTGTAATTTATAAAACAGTCTTATTAAATGTACACTGGAATTTTACACTATTATATTACAATCTATTCCATATCAATAACAAAAATCCACTATACTTAAATAGCTTCGACTTCCAGGGCATATTCTCCTTCTAATTTACAAAATTTAAGAATGCTAAATTTTGTATTCCCCCTGGTTAAAATTCACCATCAATAATGGGAAATCCTATTATAAATTCTACCGTGTCACCTTTGTCTTCTTTAGACCCCGAATCGGTTTTAAAAACCAACTGCAGGTTGACTTTTCTAGTTTCTAATTCAATATACTCTTTGAATTTAGGAGTAAAACCAGTTATACTCAAATAATCTTCATTTCTTATAATATTTACCTTTTCTATATTATATTCCGAAATAAAATTTTCTGCTAATCTTTTTTTATCAATTACATTAGCATTACTTTGTTTTTCTCCTTTTATTTCATAGGAATATCGACTGGAGACTTCTAGTTTTTTAAGTCCATGTAATAGTTCTTTTAAAGGACTCTCTGCTTCATCTACCCCAAAAGGTGAATTCGCATCTATTACAAGTGTAATTTCACCAGAACCACCAGTCCTTGAAGGTTCATTGATTTCAATAGATTCCATTTTAATATCACTTTGTCTCTTTTCGAGCATTAGCTTAATCCTCTCTAGGTCTTCAATGCCCGTCCCTGGTTCCGGTATAATTGATATCCTCAGCTCATCAGGTTCATAATCAACTTCAAAGTCAGGTTTTAACAATAGGTTATTGAGCAATTTTAGATCATGTAAGTTACTCTCAACTCTTGCCATGTATGCTATGTTAACATTTATAAGCAAAATTGAAAATACCAAACTTAAAATTAGTGCATATATTTTATTCATCAAACCCCTCCATTCAAGATGACCTCTTATAAAACATTTTAGACAAAAGTGAAGGGGAGTTATACATTTAAATTTTATCTTTTATCAGTCTTCACTACAGGCGGCGCATTTTTTGCCCAACAACCTATCAATAAAGCCGATTTTTTCATACTTATCCATCTCTTCAGGGGCCTTCTCTGCTAAAATCTTAAAACAACTGTCACATAACTTTTTTCCTACAGAATCGATAATTTCTTCCGGCACACCTTTTTCTTTTAATCGGTCATATCTTGACTCTACCATTATATCGTCCACATTGACAGCTTCTTCTCCGGCAACTATCAAACCTATATCACCTTTATAATCGGGAGAATCGACAGTGTTGAATGAAAGGCTTTTATCCCTGGCGATTCGAATATATTCCGCTGCATAATCCAAATCCACATTGCGATCTATTTTCAAAATTCTTGCCTTTGGATGGTTCATGGCATCTAGTATTTCCTCATATGTACCTTCTTCGTGAACTTGACCAAAGGTCAAAGCTTTTATAACCCTTTCCCTAAATTCGCCCAAAAAACGATTCCTTTCTTCTTTTTTCAATTCTGGAGGACCGTGAGCTCCAACGGAAATAGTCTGCTCCAATTTTGATTTTTGCTTAAAGCCTTTTCTAGCCTCAGCATCAATATCATTTTTGTTATTGGCGTTATTTTCTTTACCAGATGTCATACGATTCCTCCAAACATGGAAAACCGGCCTTTATATTATAATTTTAATATTTGTAGAAGGCCGGTTTTTATACCTGGTCAATACATTTACACAGGCTGGGTTATCTTTATATATGATAGTTAAGATAATTTATGATAAGGTAGCTTGTTCAGTCACAGGTCTAAACTAAGAGGTGTCTTCCACGGTTTTAAGCCGGGCCATGGCCCGGTTTAAGGCTGCATTGGCCCTAGCTTCATCTATCTTATCATCAGCCCTGTTCAAGCGCTCTTCTGCTCTTTTCTTGGCTTCCTCAGCTCTTTTCTTGTCAATTTCTTCTGCTAATTCAGCTCGATCACATAGAATTACTACCCTTTCTGGAGATACCTCCAAGTATCCTGCACCACTTACAGCGAGATGGTTGGTCTGTTCCTTTTGCTTAAAACATAAAGGGGCCATATCCAGTTTTGCTATTAAGGGTCTGTGATCATATAGAACCTCAAGTCTTCCAACAATAGAAGTAGCCAACACAGAGGTTGCATTATCGGAAAATATAACCCTTTCAGGCGTAACTATTTCCAGTTTAAATTCTTCACTCATTTTAACCCTCCCCCAACCTCAAAAACTTCAGATGAGTTCATAGCCTTTATTAACCTTGTTTTTGAGCCTTTTCTCGGGCTTCATCTATAGTTCCTACCATGTAGAAAGCTTCTTCTGGTAAATCATCATGCTTACCTTCAAGGACCTCTTTAAATCCGCGCACAGTTTCCTTAACAGGGACATATTTACCTTCCATCCCGGTAAATTCTGCAGCTACGAAGAAAGGTTGACTTAAGAACCTCTGCATTTTTCTTGCCCTATTGACTGTTATTTTATCTTCATCGGACAGTTCATCCATACCCAAAATTGCAATTATATCCTGGAGCTCCTTGTATCTCTGGAGTACCTGCTGAACACCCCTGGCAACGTCATAATGTTCCTGGCCGAGAACCTGGGGATCCAAAATTCTAGATGCTGAAACCAATGGGTCCACAGCGGGATAGATGCCCTGCTCAGCAATAGAACGTTCTAAGTACGTACTGGCATCTAAGTGGGCAAAGGTAGTAGCCGGCGCCGGGTCCGTTGGGTCATCAGCCGGGACATAAATTGCCTGGACGGAGGTTATGGAGCCTTTCTTTGTCGATGTAATCCTTTCCTGAAGCTCTCCCATTTCCGTCTGTAATGTCGGCTGATATCCAACAGCAGATGGCATCCTTCCAAGAAGGGCAGAGACTTCCTGTCCTGCCTGAGTAAACCTAAAGATGTTATCGATAAATAAAAGTACATCCTGGCCCATTTCGTCTCTGAAATACTCAGCCAAGGTTAGTCCTGTCAAACCGACTCTCTGTCTAGCACCAGGGGGTTCATTCATCTGTCCAAATACCAGAGCTGTATTATTGATAACCCCTGATTCTGACATTTCCAGCCAGAGGTCATTACCTTCCCTGGTTCTTTCACCTACACCTGCAAAGACGGAACGCCCTCCATGCTCTTGGGCAATGTTTCTAATAAGCTCCATCAAGAAAACCGTCTTACCTACACCTGCACCACCGAAAAGTCCAATTTTTCCACCACGGGCATAGGGGTTTAACAGGTCAACGACTTTGATTCCAGTTTCCAACATATCTGTAGATGTATCTTGTTCTTCAAAGGAAGGAGGGTCCCTGTGAATTGGGTACTCATCATCTCCTTTGACTTCCCCTTGACCGTCATAAGGTTCACCAATAACATTCAAGATCCTTCCCAAGGTCGGTTCTCCTACAGGAACAGTTATCGGTGCTCCTGTGTCCCTGACTTCCATTCCCCTGACCATGCCGTGGGTAGATCCCATGGCAACACAGCGAACTGTATCATCCCCAAGATGCTGCATTGCTTCCATGGTTAGATCTATTTTCTCATCAGCTTTTTCATATTCTACTACTTCACCTTTTTCGCTCAAACCCGTTTTTATTTTAACAGCATTATATATATCAGGCAGTTCCCCGTGGGGAAATACTACGTCAACAACAGGGCCAATAACCTGTTGTACTCTACCAACACTCATAATTTAGCTTCCCTCCTTTTTAATCTAAGGCCTCAGATGCATTAACTATTTCCAGAAGTTCCTGGGTAATACTAGCTTGTCTAGCCCTATTATAACTTAAGGTCAATTCATCTATCATTTCATCGGCATTTTCTGTAGCATTGCCCATGGCAGTCATTCTTGCCCCGTGTTCAGAGGCTTTTCCTTCCAAGAGAGCTTTATAGACCATGGTTTCGAAATAGCTTTCCAAAAAATCCCCCAGCAGATCTTCAAGGGAGGGTTCAAAGGCATAAAGCTGCCCTCCGATATCTAGATCTTCTTCCGTGTCATCCTCAGTAGCAATGACATCTTCATTCATGGGCAATATATTCCTAGCCATAGGGGTCTGGACCATGGGATTCTTAAACTCATTGTAAACCAAGGTCAAACTGCTGATGGTACCGTCCAAATACATCTGCTCGATGGGTTTCGCTATTCGTTTAGCATCCTCCATGTACGGATTATCGGCCATTTCCAAATATTCTAGCACTACTTCATAATTCCTCTTGGAAAAGAAATCTCTAGATCGCCGACCTACTGCTATGATTTTGGGCGATGAAACCCCTTTTTGTTCAATATCCTCAGTTACTTTTCTGAATACGTTCACATTATATCCACCACAAAGCCCTCTGTCCGCAGCTATAATCAGATATGCTGGCACACCACTTTCACTTGTTTCAATAAAAGGATGAGTGGCACCATATACCTGGCTCAATACCCTCAAGATAGATTTACGCATAGCATCTTCATAGGGCCTAGCATTTTCAACTCTTTCCTGGACTTTCCGTAGCTTTGCTGCAGCGACCATTTCCATAGCCCTAGTTATCTGCTTTGTACTCTCTACACTACCAATACGGCGCTTAATCTCCCTAGTACTCTGCAATCAACTTTACCTCCCTTCTTAAAAGCCTACATCAAAGCAACAAAGCTTACATCATCTCAGGGTCCTTTTTAAATTCTTCCTTGGCTTCATCAATAACCTGCCCCAGCTTTTCTATGAATTCATCGGACATCTTCTCTCCACTCTTAACCTGATCCTTGACGTCCTTATAATTCTTTTCTATATAATCCAGGAGATATCTTTCAAATTGGCCAACCTTCTCTACTTCGAGATCATCCAAATACCCGTACGTGGTAGCAAAGATTATAATGATTTGATCCTCCACGAGCATTGGATCGTATTGATTCTGTTTGAGCATCTCTACCGTTCTCTTGCCTCTTTCCAACCGCTTCTGGGTGGTTTCATCCAATTCAGTACCAAACTGAGCAAAGGCCTCTAGTTCCCGATACTGAGCAAGGTCTAGGCGGAGACTACCGGCAACTTGTTTCATTGCAGAATTTTGGGCAGAACCCCCAACCCTAGATACCGATAACCCCGCATTAATTGCAGGCCTTTGGCCCCTGTAGAACATGTCACTCTCAAGATATATCTGACCGTCTGTAATAGAAATAACATTCGTGGGAATATAGGCAGATATATCCCCTGCCTGGGTTTCAATTATTGGTAGTGCGGTTAAGGAACCACCACCATGTTCATCAGAGTACTTGGCTGCCCTCTCTAATAACCTTGAATGCAAGTAAAATACGTCACCAGGATAAGCTTCCCGTCCGGGAGGCCTCCTCAAGAGCAAAGCCATCTCTCTGTAGCTTGCAGCATGTTTTGTAAGGTCATCATAGATTACCAGGGCGTGTCTGCCTTCGTCTCTAAACTTTTCTCCCATAGCACAACCCGAATATGGAGCCATGTAAAGCATTGGAGCCGGCTCACTTGCTCCTGCAGCCACGATTATAGTATGCTCCATCGCGCCGTGCTTTTCCAAAGTATCAGCAACCTGGGCTATGGTAGAATTCTTCTGCCCTATAGCAACATAAATGCAGATGACCCCTGTGCCCTTCTGATTAATGATTGTATCCACAGGGATAGCGGTTTTACCTGTACCCCTATCACCGATGATGAGTTCCCTTTGACCTCTACCGATGGGTATCATAGAATCGATGGGCTTTATCCCTGTCTGCAGGGGCTCACTAACTGGCTGGCGTTCGATAACTCCAGGAGCATAAACGTCAATAGCATTGTAATCGGAAGCTTCAATGGGTCCTTTCCCGTCTATAGGCTCACCAACGGGATTAACAACCCTACCTACAAGCTCGTCGCCAACGGGTACCTCAACTATTCGGCCTGTCCTTTTTACTTCATCACCTTCATTCATTTTCTTATAATCCCCGATTACAACACAACCGACATTATCAGCTTCCAGGTTCATGACGATACCGTAGACACCGTCACCAAAATCTAGCAGCTCATTAAACATGCAGTTATCTAGGCCATGAATCCTGGCAACACCGTCGGCTACATAGAGTACTGTCCCTACATCGTAAACTTCCACCTGCTTCTCATATTCCGTTATCTTCTGTTTTAATACCTTACTTATTTCGTCTGGGCTTATACTCATTTACACTTCACCCCACCTTCGCTAAGCTAGTTTTTAATAAGCTTTCTTTAAGGTCATCGAGCTGTCCTTTGACACTGTAATCATAAACCCTATCTCCTACCTTGACTATTATACCACCGATTATCGATTCATCTATAATATTCTCCAGTTCAACTTCTTTATCCGTAATGGAATTTAGTGATTTTGTTAGTTCATCTTTTTCTTCTTCACTAAGTTCGTAAACTGTAATGGCTTTACACAGTATCCTGTTTTTTTCCTCTCTGACCTTATCCATAAAGCTTTCGTAAATAAAAGATAACTCTTTTTCTCTTTTCCTTTCTATCAATAAAAGTAAAAAGTTGTTCAGTTCTCTGTTTTTATCCTTTAAAATGGCATCTATGAACGATTTCTTTTCCTTTCCATCAATCAACGGACTTTCATATACCCTTTTTAGGTTCTTGTCTTCTCTATAAGCTTTCATAAACTCAGAAAAATCTTCTTCCAGTTTATCTAAAGTTTCCTTTTCTATCCCTGCCTCACACAACGCTCTAGCATATCTTTCACTTACGCTCATGATACCTCTCCTGCCTCTGTCAGATATTTTTTGACAAGCTCTCTATGTTTTTCGTCGTCTAAATTTTCTTCCACGATTTTCGAAGCCACACTAACGGTCATATTAGCCACTTCATCTTTGATGGAAGTTATTGCTTTATTTCTTTCCATTTCGATCTCTTCTTTGGCCTTGTTTATTATGTGATCGGCTTCTTCTTTAGCTTTTTGCTTGTACTCTGCTTCTAACTCATCTCCCCTTACCCTGGCTTCTTTAATTATTTGTTGAGCTTCTTCAGTAGCATTGGCAAGTTTTTCTTCATAGCTTGCTTTCAACTCCTCAGCTTCTTTCTTTCTCTGCTCAGCTGTTTCTAAATTATCTTTAATTTCCTGCCTGCGGTTTTCTAAAAAATTACCCATTGGTGTAAACAAGTAACGTCTCATTAATAAGTACAATACTAAGACATTGATTACCATAAAGATGATTTCATGATCTATGTTTATCAAGGTACGTAGGCCCTCCTTTCTTTGCTCAAAGTTTCCAAGGGTTCAATATTGCCACCTACCCTTATAACATGCCTACAAGAGGATTAGCAAACAACAGTATAAGGGCGATAACCAGTCCATAGATACCCGTTGTCTCTGCAACAGCAGCTCCCAGTAGCATGGTCCTGATTATATCTCCCTGGGCTTCCGGCTGCCTTCCTACACCTTCAGCTCCCTTACCTGCGGCAAATCCCTGTCCTATACCTGCACCTACACCTGCTATCATTGAAATTCCTGCTCCAAGAGCACTCGCTGCTAAAACTAAAGCTTCACCATCAACCATAAATTTTTTCCTCCTTTAAATTATTTTTATGATTTAGTTATGAATTTTGAAGTCTAAAATACCACTATCAACCCAGGATCGGGTTTGCAAAAAGTAGTACCAAGGCGATTACCAGGGCATAAATACCCGTGGTCTGCCCGATTGCCTGCCCAAGAAGCATCGTTCTAACTATGCTTCCCTGATGTTTAGGCCTTGCTCCCGTACTCTCCGTTCCTTTTCCAGCTGCATAGCCCTGACCTATTCCAGGACCCATTCCAGCGACCATGGCAAATCCAGCCCCCAAAGTAGAGGCAATAAGTACAAGGGCTATCCCTTCAGCTCCTATTAGGGGATTAGCAAATAATAAAATCAGAGCTACAACGAGGGAAAAGATTCCAGAAGTTTCTGCAACTGCAGCACCCAGTAACATCACAACGGTGATGTAACGTGACTGCTTTTGGTTTTTTCCCACTGACTCCGCTCCTTTTCCTCCAGCATAACCTTGACCTATTCCAACACCTATACCTGCCAGCATTGCTATTCCTGCTCCAACTGCACTAGCAGCCAGTACAACCTCATGTACTTCTAACAATGACCATAACGCCTCCTTTCCTTATATTTCCCTGAATTTTACAAGCTGTTATGCTGTTATAATAATGGATTAGCAAATAATAAGACAAGTGAAATCACCAGAGCATATATCCCTGTAGTTTGTCCAATGGCCTGCCCTAAAAGCATTGTTCTTACTACCATACCCTGCATTTCAGGATTGTCACCGGTTGTTTCTGTCCCTTTACCAGCAGCATATCCCTGTCCGATTCCCGGACCAATCCCGGTAATCATGGAAACTCCAGCACCTAAAGTTGATACTGCCAGTATCAGGGCTGCGGCTTCTACTCCCAACAGGGGATTAGCAAATAAAAGTATCAAGGCAATAACCAGGGAAAATATTCCCGATGTTTCAGCCACGGCAGCTCCCAGTAACATAACCAAGGTAACCTGGCGGCTTCTTTCCCTGTGACGACTAACGGCTTCTGCACCCTTTCCCGCTGCATATCCCTGGCCAACGCCAACACCAAGGCCAGCAATCATTGCCAGACTAGCTCCAAGGGCACTTGCGGCAAGGATCAGTTCATGGGGCTCGAATTGTGAGAGCCATTCAAAAAAGACATTAATTAACTCCACCTACAACCCTCCTTTACCCAAATAGTTTGGTTCTCCCCCAACTAAATGACTGCGACATAATTCCTTTACTCCATGGCTATGGAGACATACGTCATGGTAAGCATTACAAAAATAAAAGTCTGAATAATGCCCACGAAGATATCAAAATACATGTGCGGAATGATGGGTATGATAATCGGGGCAAAACTGTAAAGTAACGCAAGGATGATCAAAGAACCCAGCATGTTTCCAAATAGACGAAAAGATAGTGAAACGGGCTGTGCCAGTTCACTGATTATGTTCAGGGGAAACATGAATGGAAGAGGCTCTAAAAAAGACTTCATGTAACCACCGACACCTTTACTTTTCATCCCAGATACATGGGTCAAAACAAAGGTTAAAAGAGCCAGGGCAAAGGTAGTGTTTAAATCCGCTGTAGGCTGTCTTATCCCTATAACTCCGGTAAGGTTGGCAATGACCAAAAATAGTGCCAAGGTACCCACATAAGGAAGGTATGACCTGTTTTCCTTACCCATACTGCTATCAACCAGCCATTCAACTCCCTCATAGAGGATCTCCATAATATTTTGGAATTTAGTTTGAGGAATTTTATCCAAATTTCTAGTCGCTATGATTGAGACTACAATTAGAATGGCCATGATTATCCAGGTCGTCGTGACTGTTTCTGTGATGGTCAAGCCAAAAACTTCGAACATTTCTGCCGGTGCAAAATCAGGATCCAAAAATCTCTACCTCCTTTCTCTAATACATTTATACAGTTACTAAATAATATATGTTCAGATATTTCCCCGAAAGCCTAATTCAGCAGAGACTTATTCTTTTTTGTCCGGGTTTGATCTATTTCTCCGCAGGGAATACAAGCCAAGGTCATAATACAATATAACTATCTTTGGGATCATGAGACCTAGGACCACGGTAATTATATTCATATCAGGCCTTTGCACCGCTACATACAAAGCTGCAAATAGCACGGCATATCTAAGTAAGTAGTTAAATATTGTATAAACCCTGGCCTTATTAGGATTAAAAGTAACCGCCCTTTCCATTGTGCGAGCCAGCAACAAAAGGCTCAATATTCCCAAAAGGGAACCGTATATCCAGCCCCTCAACAAAGCGCCAAAATCGATCAGGGCTAAGACAAAAATCCCCAAAAACATTAAAAAGAGCGAGTGGGTAATAATTCTAATTTTGAGTTGAACTAACTTGTCCACCGCAAAAACCCCTAAATACGTACTTGTGTAATTTAAATCAGCTTTATTCGGCTTGTCCGATTTAACTATATTTAAAGCAAGTTTATAAAGTATCCCCGTCATGATTTTATTAAAATACGAAATGTATTATAAAACCCTACAACTACTCCTAATAGAGTTAAGAATATTGGTAAATACGGCCAAAGATCAAATCGTGACACCAGGTAATTTCCTAACAGCATACCGCCAAGAATAGGAGTTATCATTACAACTCCCACATGACCAACGAGAGCCAGGTACTTCAAATTTCTCAAATCATAATCACCTACATCCTCAATAAATCAGTAAGAGAAGCAAGGTCCCAGATTTGCTTAGCTCATGCTACTGCGACCTTACCTCTCCTGTGTTTAAACTGACTGCTTACTTCACTTCAACGATAGTGGCTTCACCTTGACCTCCACCTATGCAGAGGGTGGCCAAGCCATAGCCTCCTCCTTTATCCATCAAAGCATAGAGCAAAGTATTTAATATTCTAGTTCCACTAGCACCGATAGGGTGACCTATAGCAATTGCTCCTCCACGAATGTTCACCTTTTCTTCTTCAGGTTCTAATTCTTTCATGACTGCGATGGATTGTGCTGCGAAGGCTTCGTTTAATTCCATCAATTTCATATCTGATAGTTCCAGGTTAGCAGCTTTTAGAGCGTTCTTCGTAGCAGGGACAGGCCCAAGCCCCATATGTTTAGGCTCAACGCCCCCGGAGCCAAAGGATATTATCCTAGCAATAGGCTTTAGCCCTAGTTCCTTGACCTTTTCTTCAGAAGCAAGGATAACAGCCCCGGCACCATCATTGATCCCGGATGCATTACCTGCCGAAACAGTTCCATCTTTTTTGAATGCCGGAGGTAGTTCTCCAAGTTTTTCCTTGGTTACACCTTTTCTTGGGAATTCATCCGTATCAAAATAGCTAACATTTCCCTTCCTGTCTTTTAATTCCACAGGAAAGGTTTCATTATCAAATAGGCCTTTTTCGATAGCTTCGTTGGCCAGCTGCTGGCTTTTTGCAGAAAATTCGTCTTGTTCTTCCCTGGAAATATCGTATTTTTCAGCTAAGTTTTCCGCTGTAACACCCATGTGAATATCCTCCATGGCGCACCAGAGACCTTCATTTATCATGGAATCCATTAGCTTTCCATGACCCATTCTTTGTCCCCAACGCATGTTATCAGCCAGATACGGGGCCCTGCTCATGTTCTCAGTCCCACCTGCAACTATTAAATCTTTTTGGCCAAGCATTATAGATTGTGCTCCCAGGTTAACAGAATGTAAACCTGAGCCGCAAACTTTATTTATTGTCGTTGCCGGAGACTCCACCGGTATTCCAGCTTCCACGGCCGCTTTTCTGGCAGGGTTTTGCCCTAGGCCGGCCTGAAGCACACAACCAAACATTGTCTCTTCTACTTGATCAACTGAAACGCCGGCGTCTTTTAACGCTTCTTTAATAGCACGAGAACCGATCTCAGTAGCAGAGACTCCAGCCAGACTCTTGCCGTATGCTCCCACAGGTGTTCTTTTAGCTCCTACAATATAGACATCTCGTGGCACCAATATTCCCCCCTAAATTATTTGATGATCGAAAACACTTTCAAATCGAATTATTCTCGTTTTTCAAGTCAATTTCCTTCCTGAGAAAATAAAAGATTGTAGCCGATTATATTATATCCACTCCTGGGGAGTTTTATCACTTATTTCCAGGTAAAATTTGATAGCATCGATTATCCGCCTAGAAGCTTTACCATCCCCATAAGGATTTTGTACATTGCTAACGGATTTATAATAATCTTGATCATCTAGTAATTTTTGAGTTACTTCCAGGATGCCGTCACTATCTGTCCCTCCGAGAAGCACTGTTCCTGCCTCTAATGCTTCGGGACGCTCTGTCTTATCCCGTAGTACAACAACAGGCACACCCAAAGAAGGAGCTTCTTCCTGTATCCCTCCGGAATCTGTTAAGATTATATGGCTTCTGTACATAAGGTTATGAAAATCAAGCATTTCCAAAGGATCTATCAGATATATTCTTTCGATATTATTTAAATATTGTTCTACGGTTTCCTTGACTACAGGATTTTTGTGCACAGGGAAAAGGACTACAATATCGCTGTATTTTTTAACAAGTTCTTTAACCGCCCTGCATATTCCTTCCAACGGTTTCCCCCAATTTTCACGCCTGTGGGCTTCCAAAACCAGAATCCTCTTATTTTCTTTTTCACTGGCTTCTATGATTCGATTGACTTGGTTATTTTTAAATACATGGTTAGTAAAAACAGAAGATTTTACTGCATCAATCACCGTGTTGCCAGTAACAAAAATGTTCTGCCTCTTCACCCCTTCATTCAACAGGTTTTTACATGCTCCCATGGTGGGGGCAAAATTAAGTTCGCTAATAGCGCTAACAAGTCGCCTGTTCATCTCTTCTGGAAAAGGAGTATACATATCGCCTGTCCTGAGCCCGGCTTCCACATGTCCTACCATGGTTTTATTATAAAAACCAGCAAGAGCCCCAGTAAAAGTTGTTGTCGTATCCCCGTGGACAAGGATCATTGTAGGCTCTATCTTCTTTATTGTTGTATCCAGGCCGTCGAGGGAATATCGGGTTATATCAACCAGGGATTGTCTTTCCTTCATGATATCCAAATCATAATCCGGTTTTATCTCAAACAGGTTAAGGACCTGAGATAACATCTCCCTGTGCTGGGCGGTAACTGCTACTACGCTTTCTAGACAAGGATCTGATTCCAGCTCTTTAATTAAAGGGGCCATCTTGATAGCTTCAGGACGTGTCCCAAATATTGATAGAATTTTCATTTATACCTCCAGGAGCTTTTTAGTAGATGATTTTATATTATTGTTTATTTAATTCAGCAAATATATACAATACAAAAGTTTCGCAGAAGTTTACTTAAAAGCAAATCACTGCCTAGAAGATGAGATTAGCTCTACATTACCCTCTTCTAGAATTTCCTTTGCAAGATCATCAGGGTAATAACCTTCAAAATAGATCTTGCTAATGTCAGCATTGACTATCATTTTGGCACAAAGAGAGCAGGGCTGATCAGTAGTATACAAAACAGAGCCTTGTGTTGATACGCCGTGTAAAGCTGCTTGGATTATGGCATTTTGTTCAGCATGAAGACCCCTGCAGATTTCGTGACGCTGACCTGAGGGCACATTCAACTCTTCCCTCAAGCAGCCCCGCTCTTCACAATGACGGATTCCCTGGGGAGCTCCGTTATAACCCGTGGTTAAAATTCTCTTTTCCCTTACCAGGACAGAACCCACTTTTCTTCTAATGCATGTAGACCTTTTTCTGACGGTCTTGGCGATTTCCATGAAATATTCCTGCCACGTCGGTCGCAAGTTCCTATCTCCCCTTTATCAGTTATCCCTTGATCAATACAGCGGAAATTTGTCGGTCAATTCCTTGACCTTTTCTTTAACTTCATTTTGTACTTCTTGATCTCCTCTACCCTTGACAACATCATCGATCATAACAGCGACTTCTTCTATTTCCTTTTCTTTCAACCCTCTAGAAGTAACCGCAGGGGTTCCTAACCTCAAGCCACTTGTTACAACAGGGCCTTCCGGATCATTAGGGATAGCATTTTTGTTAACAGTTATCGAAACTTGATCAAGCAATTCCTCGGCTTCCTTGCCGGTCAAGCCTTTCTTCCTCAAATCCACCAGGACCATGTGATTATCTGTACCCCCTGAGAGAAGGTCATAGCCAAGCTGATTCAGTTTTTCCGCCAGGGCCTTAGCATTTTTTATCACCTGTTTCTGATAATCTTCAAAATCAGGAGTCAATGCCTCCTTAAGGGCAATTGCCTTGGATGCAATAACGTGCATCAAAGGCCCTCCCTGTAAGCCTGGAAAGATAGCCTTGTCTACAATTTGCTTATGCTTTTCTTTACAGAATATCATTCCACCCCTAGGACCTCTTAAGGTTTTGTGGGTTGTAGTTGTGACAAAATCAGCATAAGGAATGGGGTTAGGATGAAGACCAACTGCAACTAACCCGGCTATGTGAGCCATGTCCACTAGTAAATAAGCTCCTACTTCTTCGGCTATCTCAGACAATCTTTTAAAATCTATTTTACGCGGGTAGGCGCTAGCCCCTGCCACTATCATCTTAGGCCTTACTTCCCTGGCGCTTTTTTCTATTTCATCATAATCCAATAGGCCATTATCCTTTACACCATAATGATAGAATTCGAACATCTTACCTGACATATTAACAGAACTGCCATGAGTTAGGTGCCCTCCGTGAGCGAGTTTCATACCCAGAACTTTATCCCCAGGTTTCAAAACACTCAAGTAAACCGCCATGTTAGCTGATGCTCCAGAATGAGGTTGAACATTTACATGTTCACAGCCGAAAAGCTTTTTGCCCCTTTGGATTGCAAGCTCCTCTATCTTATCAACCTGCTCACACCCACCATAGTACCTATTACCAGGATAACCTTCAGCATACTTGTTGGTAAGGACTGATCCCTGGGCTTCCATAATAGCTTTAGTAACAAGGTTTTCCGAAGCTATCAACTCCAGTCCTTCATTTTGCCTTTTAAGCTCCTCATCAATTATAGATGCTATCTCCGGGTCCACATCCTTCATCTTTTTATTGAAGTTATTTTTATTACGTTCCGTTTCAGCTTTAATATTTTATCACCTCTCGAAATTTTTTTGTCCTAATAAAAAGTTCTAATATATTATTTTAACTTTTTTTGTACTTTTCTTCAATCTGCCTGATTTTGTCTACACGCCTCTCATGCCTCCCACCGGCAAATTTGGCCGTCATAAACTCTTCTACTATTCTTAATGATATGTTTTTCCCCGTTGTTCTCCCCCCTAGGGCTAAAATGTTGGCATTATTATGTTCTCTTGACATCCTAGCTGTATATACGTCATGGCACAGAGCAGCCCTAACTCCAGGGATTTTGTTAGCACTGATTGAAATACCAATTCCGGTTCCACAAATTATAATTCCCCTATGAATCTCTCCATTTTTGATCCCCTCGCCCACCAAAATTGCATAGTCAGGATAGTCTACTGAATCGTGGTCAAAACAACCCATATCTCTTATTTCATAGCCTTGATTCACCAGGTAATCATGAATCTTTTGTTTTAGTTCGAAACCCCCATGATCACTTGATATTCCAATTATCATGTCCTTTCCCATTTTCCAACTCCATCTCCTTTACATACATTCTTGCAATTAAATAGTTAATCATCTCTCTTTTAGCAGCTCCAGTATTCTTTCTATAGCACTGTCTATTTCTTGATAAGTTTCTTCATATTCCTCCTTTGAACCTCCAATGGGATCTGCTATATCATGATTGATAAATTTGCTTTCTAGCTGATTGATTTCTGACTCCAGTTCATGTAACCTTTCTTTTGCAGTTTCTATATCTAGACTTTCATCCCCATTGCCTTCATTATTATAGACCTTGTTATTTAGCAGGGCAATCTCTCTATATAATCTTGACAGTTTCTTTGATTCCTCTCTAAGTTCCCCATCCACATACTCTTTTAATGAATGTACTTTTTCATAGGCCTCCGGTTGCATTTGAATGGTTTTTTTCTTGTGAGCCATGGTCATTGTAAGCACATAGTCCGCATTTTGTATCATATCCACATCAAGCTGTCTGGACCTATGAGCTGATAAATCACCACCGTAAGATTTGACTACCTGGATAGCTTCCTTAGATGCTTCGCTACCTTCTAGGGCAAACAATCCAGCTGAGGATGCCTTTATTTTTTCCCTGAGACCCCGATTTTCAGTCTTTCTGTTGAAAATGTTCTCTGCCATACAACTTCTACAGGTATTACCTGTACAGACAAACAAGACAATCACAACATTTTGCGAAGACATAGTTTTTCCCCTTTCTCAGTATCTAGTAAGAGTAAAATAAACCAGGTAGTGTAATCAAATCCTCAATATGTTGTCGCCTGCTGCTTTTCTCAACCTGTTGGATAGTGCCAGGCCTATACCTTCTTCCCTAAAACCTCGGCAAAGAATAATGTCCACACCTTTTAAATCAAGCTGTCTCAATTTATCATACAGATTTCTGGCTACTTCAGACAGGTCGGTTCCCGGGCCAAGAAACAAAGTAGTAAATTCCTCTTTATTTTCTTCCTCAAAAAAGCCTTCCATCTCATCAGTAACAAGTATCCCTACATTATATCCTTTATCTATATAATCTTTCCCCATGGACTTAATTTTAAAAGCAATTTTATCTAGGTCATCGCCTTCGATTAGATATAAAGGCGCCTGAGGGGAATAGTGCTTGTATTTAAGGCCTGGAGAAGGAAGTTTGCCTTTGTCAGGAATGTAAACTTCCACCTCTTCGCCTAACACTTTTTCCACCTGGGCCGGGGTAATCCCTCCGGGCCTCAAAATTTTATAGGGTTTAGAAGACATATCTAGAACGGTTGACTCTACTCCAACCCCAGTAGGTCCTGCATCTATAATGCAGTCTACCCTATCCCACAGATCATCGATAACATGTTCCACCTTGGTAGGACTAAGCCTTCCCGATATATTTGCACTGGGAGCAGCAATGGGTAGATTTGTCTCCTTAATCAGGGCAAGGGCCACCGGATGGGAGGGCATCCTTACCGCAACGGTATCAAGTCCTGCAGAAACCTCTTTTGGAACCATTTTGGTTCTTTTAAGTATTAAGGTCAATGGCCCCGGCCAAAATCCGGCATGAAGTTTTTTTACTTGAGATTCTATCCCTTTTAAATCCCCCAAATTATAAAGCTCATCTAGTTCGGCTATGTGTAATATCAAAGGATTGTCTTGGGGGCGATTTTTGGCTGCAAAAATCTTTTTGATGGCTTCTTTGCAAAAACCGTTAGCACCAAGCCCATATACGGTTTCCGTGGGAAACACTACTGTATTTCCTGCCTTTAATTCTCCGGCAGCTGCCCTGATGGAAACATCATCGGGCTGCTCTGGGTCTACTCTGTATAGTTTGGTTGATATTTTATCCTTCAAATTTCTTTTTACCTCCAGGCTTGAAGTTTGTACAGTTTAGTTTATAATATGGATCTAAGGATTAATGCTAAACTGTATCTGAAAATTGCATTGTATATGTATGGAATAGTTCGATATTAATCGACTATTTCCTTCATTATTTCTTATAAGAATCTATTCTTATCATTTAAAGGAGGTTATCAGTTAATTGAAAGTTATATATTTTGACTGTTTCTCCGGTGTTGCCGGAGATATGATCCTAGGGGCGTTGTTAGATACCGGGCTTATCAGCTTACCAGTACTAAAAGAGGAGCTTTCGAAGCTTAACCTTTATGGTTATGAGCTTTCAAGTAGAAAGGTTGTCAAACAAGGGATCGCTGGAACAAAGGCAGATGTGGAAATTCCGAAAAATGATAAACATAACCACAACCATAACCATAAAGGTTTAGCGGAGATCCAAAAGCTAATCCAAGACAGTAGTCTCAACGCGGATATCAAAAAAAGGGCCCTGTGTATATTTGACAATCTTGCAGTGGCAGAGGGCAAGGTTCATAATATTTCCAAGGATGAGGTACACTTCCATGAAGTCGGGGCTGTAGATTCCATTGTGGATGTAGTGGGCTCAGTGATAGGACTTCACTTATTGGGGGTAGAAAAAATATATTCATCGCCTATACAACTAGGCAGAGGCTTTATCAATTGCGCCCATGGTACAATCCCGGTACCCGCACCTGCTACCCTTGAGCTTGCCAAAAACGTTCCTGTATATTCCAGAGGGGTAGATAAGGAACTAGCTACGCCAACAGGGATGGCAATTATTGCTACCCTCTGCGATTCATTTGATAATTTGCCAGCTTTCCTACCCATTGAAACGGGTTATGGAGCCGGAAACAGTGACTTGCCTCACCCCAACCTTTTAAGGGTGATTATAGGCAAGGAGGAGGGAAAAAAAGCCAACGAAGATCATGTTGCCGTTATTGAAGCAAACTTAGACGACATGGTTCCAGAATATTACGGTCATTTTATGGACTTATGTTTTGAGGCCGGAGCCCTTGATGTCTATTTTACTCCGGTTCAAATGAAAAAAAATCGACCCGGCACGGAAATAAAAGTCCTTGCCCCTATACACAAAAGCAGTTTGATCAAAGAGGTCTTCTTCAAGCACACCACAACCCTTGGGGTGAGAAGCTACTGTGTCAAAAGAGACAAGCTAGAACGTCAAAGGATAACAATAGACACTACCATAGGCAAAGCAAGGATCAAGATAAGCTTCAAAAACCAAACAATCTATACCTATACCCCTGAATATGAAGACGTTAAAACTCTAGCCGAAAAGACAAATAAACCCTTGAAAGAAATTAACTCTATGATAATCAAAGAGTTTTTAGACCAAGAAGACAGGCTGCTTAAAGATCACTGCTTACAGCTAGGGCAGTAGCCGTAAAATTTCACTCTGTGATCAAGGATTTCGAATTTGTGTTCGGTTTCGATGGTTTTTTCTAATTTTTGCAACAGGTCATCCTTAACTTCTATAATTTCATTACAACCCATGCAAATTAGGTGATGATGGTGATGCTTTTTATCTGATTTATTCAGCTCATATCTACTTCTTCCATCACCAAAATTCAGTTTATGAACAACCTCAAGCTCATCTAAAAGATCCAAGGTCCTATAAATAGTCGCTAGGCCAATATCATCATTCTTTTCCTGGACCAGTTTAAACACTTCTTCAGCACTCAAATGAGAATCCTGGTTTTCCAATAGAACCTCTAGAATCAATTTTCTCTGAGGTGTTAATTTATGCTCCTTAAATTTATCCTTGTAGTCATCTAACTGCCTATTTTTATCATTATCCTTTCTATTCGCATTTTTATCCATGAAAATCACCCCGGGAAATTTTTTTATTTTTATACCTTTTACTTTTTATTGGGCTCGGTCACACTTAATCTTCTCCTAGCACCACATGACAAAGGTTGGAAGAATGATCTCCTATCCTTTCAAAGTTGCTCAGGATATCAAGGTAAATCACTCCTGAAGAAAGATGACATCTCTTTTCATTAAGTCTATTGATGTGATGTTTTCTCAAAACCTTTTCCATTTCGTCTATAACGTCATCATATTCAATCATTTCCCTGGCTTTTTCCGCATCGTTTTTCTCGAGGGCTTCAATGGTTTCCAAATACATCTTATGCACCTTCTCACAAAAATCCTTCAGCTCATCCAAGGCCGTCTGAGTGAATGGCAAATTATCTTCCAAGCGGTTTTGGGCCAGGTCGATGAGATTTTCACTGTGGTCCCCTATCCTTTCTATATCATTCACGGCATTCATCAGGCTGGTCAATTGCTTTGATTGGTTTATAGAGAGAGAGTTATGAGATATCTCGGATAGGTACATGACAATTTCTTTTTCAAGCTGATCAACTATTTTTTCTTTTTGGCGTACATATTGCATCTTTTTTGTATCCGAACTGATAAAAGCATCTAAAGACTCCTCCACCATTTCCCCGGCTATCTTTGCCATCCTCACGATTTCATTTTTTGAATTTGCTATTGCTACCATCGGGGTTCCAACAACTCTTTTGTCCAGATATTTGCTTCCATGCTCTATCTTAAGCTCTTCACCAGGAATTATTCTTTCCATTAATGCAGCAAACTTGCTGGTAAAAGGCAAAAATAACAAAGCAGCTCCCACATTAAAAATGGTATGAGCGTTAGCCACCTGTCTGGGAACGGTATCAGCTGTCAATTCTGCCAGGTTGGTGAAAAAGGGAAGTATTATCAAAAAGGCCAGAGTTCCTACAGAGTTAAAGATTATATGGGCTGCAGCTGTTCTCTTTGCCCCCAGGTTAGCACCTATGCCAGCTAGCAAAGTAGTGACACAAGTTCCAATATTTGTCCCCATAATTAAAGCAATGCCTGACTGGAGATCGAGCAAACCTTGAAATGTCAAAGCAATAATAACACCAGATGCTGCACTGCTCGATTGTACCATCACTGTAAATATGGCCCCCGCTAAAACTCCAAGGAGGGGAGTTTGTCCAAATCTTTCCAACAGACTCAAAAAAAGTGGCTCTTCACTTAGTGGAGCCAGGGAGTCACTCAATAAAGTCATACCCAAAAACAAGATCCCAAATCCAAGGGTGGCTTTTCCAATATTTTTCCTGACCCTTCGCTTAGAAAACATAAATAAAGCCGTGCCAATGGCTATGGCAGGCAAGGCAAGCATACCAAGATCAAAAGAAACCAGCTGGGCTGTAATCGTTGTCCCTATATTAGCGCCGAAAATAGTCCCCACAGCTTGAGTCAACCCTATTAAGCCTGCATTGACAAAACTAACCACCATAACAGTACTAGTACTACTGCTCTGTACCAGCACTGTCAGAGCTACCCCTGTCAACATAGAAATAAAAGGGTTTGTAGTTAGGACTTCTAAGATGCTTCTCAGCTTGTCCCCGGCGGCTTTTTGCATACCTTCTGCCATTATATAGATACCGTATATGAATAGGCCCAGCCCTCCGAGAACTCCGGTTATTATATCGGTAAGTAAGTCCAACTTTAGACCTCCCGCAGAATTCAACAAGAAATATGCTGTCAACATGATTATAATTTAATCTTTAATCTTTAGCAACAATTACATTGGATTAATAATTGCATAGAATTAAAACATCTCTTTAAACCATTCGTAGATTAAAAACTTTATCTCTTTCTCACTTTTTTCATCTTCCTCAAAGTCCTTCTCGTAGTCAAAGGAGGGTCCTTTTGTCTCATTACAATCTTCTTCTACAGCCAAATCAACATAACACAGAGGCGGAAATAGTACACACCACCAGTTCTGTCCCTTCCCTTCACCTATTATCCCTTTGAAAGCCAGGTACTTTTCACCCTCTAGCACTCCATCATCATAGCGCCTGGTGGGAAATTCTTTTTCCTCTAATTTCAACTTAATTTCATAATTGTACTCATTTTCTTTCATGTATTGTTTAATTTTAGAAAAAATAACCGGTTTCTTTTCCTTTATAATTTTTTTAGCTTCATCCATGTCTTCAGCATTATCCAACTCTCCTTGTAGATTGTGAGTGATTATATCTCTTACATCCAGTTTTATTTTTTGATCTTTAATACTATCGCTGTTTGCAAGGATGTGGAACCGGATCGTCTCTTCTTTTTCTACTTGGCTATATATTCCTTCATTTAGACCGGTCTTTGCAAAGTTATGTTCACTCATACGAAGATAAGTCCCCAGATCCGTATTAGTAAAAAACCAGAAAGATAAACACGTTAATAAACCGATCGCTCCAAGTAACATATAGAAGGCTTTTAAACCACTTTTATATTTATTAGCAATTCTTTTACAAGCAGCCAAATCAAAAAGCATCTCTATCCTCTCCCTGCTTTTCTTTTTCTATCATAAGTTTTTTCAAAGCTTTAAGAGAAGATTTTTCCAGTCGAGACACCTGGGCCTGAGATATGTTTAGCTCCGTGGAAACTTCTTCCTGGGTTTTACCCTGAAAAAACCTGAGATCAAGTATTTGCTTTTTCTTATCCGGCAACTTCCCCAGGGCTTCTTGTAAAGCCATATTTTCAATCCAGGAATCGAAATTACTTTTTTCATCCTTAATCTGATCTAGAACCAACAGTGGCTCGGTACTATCACTAAACACCGGCTCATAAAGGCTTATCGGCGAATTATTAGCATTCATGGCCATAACAACCTCTTGGGCAGGGATGGACAATTCTTCAGCTATCTCTTCTAGGGTAGGTTCTTTTTCCTTGTCTTTAGAGAGCTTTTCCCTTGCATTGGTAATGTCATGGCCTAAACTTTTTAGAGACCGGCTAATTCTAATGGAATTGTTATCCCTCAAATACCTTTTTATTTCCCCAATAATCATAGGTACAGCATACGTGGAAAATTTGACATTTTGGGACGGGTCAAAGTTGTTTACAGCTTTTACAAGGCCAATGCATCCTACCTGAAACAGGTCGTCCATATTTTCGTTTCTATTTTTAAACTTTTTTAATACACTCAATACAAGCCTCAGATTTCCCTGTATTATCGTAGATTTAACTTGATAATCACCATTTTTTAACCTTTCAAA
Organism: uncultured Clostridia bacterium; assembly: GCA_964498995.1. Classification (GTDB taxonomy): domain Bacteria; phylum Bacillota; class Natranaerobiia; order Natranaerobiales; family Natranaerofabaceae; genus Natranaerofaba. The sequence continues at coordinate 38,866 of CAZCIZ010000017.1, forward strand.
TAACTCTTTTTGTTCTTTTGCACTCAAGACGGGAAGCTTAAAGCTATTAACCCCACTGATGGTAACTTTTTTAAGTTTAATCGTTCTCCCCTCCTTTTCCAGGAATGTTCCTAATATTTCCTTCTATTGAAAAGTGTTGCCATTCAAGGGGAGTTTTAGACATATAAATGAGAAAAATTTGGATTGATTTTTACATCACTAAATTATTTGATATAATGGCTAAAAGCCCACCAAGGACAGTTAGTAAGAAAATACACTTTAATTTTATTGCTGCAGTATATTCCGATACTAAAAA
>CAZCIZ010000018.1:0-38067 GCA_964498995.1 uncultured Clostridia bacterium
CAAGCAATCTATCAATGATAAAACACAAGTATTTACGATTAAACTTCGTGTACCCCATTCTTAGATGTATCAATAAAAACTTTTTAGTATCGGAATATACTGCAGCAGTGAAATTAAAGTTTATTTTCTTACTAATTATTAATTTCGATATCAACATTTGATCTCCTTTATTTATACATTATTTCCTCAGTTTTAGGCAGACTAATTTATAGAAACCTACAACTAACACTACAGCGAAAAGTGCAAAATTTATCTGCTATAATTTTCGCTGTGCTGTAGTGCTAGAATGTTTGAAATATATTATGGAGGTGTGTGGATGAATTTTACTGATGAACAGCTCTACACCGATATGGTTCAAATAAATGAGAGGTTGTTGAACCTTGAGATTGCCTTTGAAAATATCTTAGGTGAATTAAATGTAAAATTTATTAATCTCGATAAAGAAACAGGTTATCTTCAAAACCGCTTGGCCGAGTTAAATCAAAAGATAGTATCTAAACTTAAACATTTTGAGGATAAGACTGTTTCAAGCAATAAACTCAACTCTTTAATAGGAAGAGATTTTCCATTAAAACATGAAATTATGCAGGAAAAATTTAACCTTAATGAGGAATGTTCTGAGATTCTCAGATCTTTTGATGGCTTGAAACAGGAATTAAAATTGATAAGTTATAAAATCCAGGGAATATATACATGTATTCAAAGTCTCAAAACCATCAGGAATATGACGATACAATTAGAGAATAATCTGAGTAGAAAAATCAATCCTGATGTTTTTTCCGATCCCTTTCAAGATTACCAGCCAATCTACATGATTCAAGAAACTTTGAACCAGTTAAATGAAATTACAGAAACTATTAACTCCGACCCATCTCATGGGAAAAATAACCTTACATAATGAAAGGTTAGACAGGAGAAATTAAATAGTGCAGGGAGTTAAACCTGCAAAAAAAACTGCTTTTGAGGAGGCTTTATCCATGAAGAAAAAGCGTGAAAATGAAAAGGAAACACCTCTAGAAAAGCTAGCCAGGAAGAAAAAATCCGATGAAGAAATCTCTAGTGAATATTCTGTTCAAAATGAAAACCAGCAAAGCCAGCATGAACAGAATATGCAGCAAGGGGGGCAACAGAATATGCAGCAGAATCAACAGCAGAATCAACATCAGAATCAACAGCAAAACCAACAGTTTGGTGGACAAAAGCCTCAATACCAGCAGGTAGGACAGCAAGGAGCTATGGGTCAAGGAAAAAGTCTCTCCGATATGTATCGCCAGGATCTAAACCAGCAGTTGCAACAAGGCCAACAATTTGGCCAAGGGCAGCAGTTTGGTCAAGGTAGCCCCATGCAAGCTACCCAGGTGGGAGGCCAACAGTCGCAGTATCCCCTTTCTCAATTTCCCCAGATGCTGGGTCAACTAAAAAAGCAAGCTCAGCAGCAGCAAATTAAAACTGATGCTGAGGTTAGCAAAGCACTTCAAACTGCAATGAATGCCATCAACCAGGCCCAGCAGTTGATCAGGAATAACCAAATTTACAACCAGCTAAACCAGGTTATTGACCAGTCAAATCAACAGCTTCAAAGTGAAATCGGCCAGCTTGGTGGCCTGGGACAAATGGGTCAACAGCAACAAAATCAACAACAAAACCAGCAGCAGGATCAACAACTACAACAACTAATGCAGCAGCAACCACAACAGAATCAACAGCAACAACAGCCACAGCAGCAGCAACCACAACAACAAAACCAACAGCAAAACCAACAAGGGCAGCAAAACCAACAAGGGCAGCAAAATCAACAGTAGATTTGGGGCAACTCAACGGGGCATTCAACTGAGCTAAAATCAGAATAAAAACTATATTGGAGAAGTCATTAAAAGGGCTGTCACAAAAGTTGAAAACTTTTGGGCAGCCCCTGTTACTTTTATATACATAATAAAAGTATTATGATAAAATAATAGCGATTCTTAATTTGGAGGATTTAAAAATGGCGAGTACTGTGAAAAATGAATTTAAATTAAAAATGGATTTTCCTCCTAAAGGAGATCAGCCAAAAGCTATTGAAGAACTGGTGAACAGCATAGAAGCTTACAATAAGGATCAGACATTGCTGGGTGTAACAGGTTCTGGCAAAACCTTTACCATGGCAAATGTAATTCAAAAAGTTCAAAAGCCTACCTTGGTAATCGCCCATAATAAGACTTTGGCGGCCCAATTGTGTAGCGAATTCAAAGAGTTTTTTCCCGACAACTCAGTGGAATATTTTGTAAGTTATTATGATTATTATCAGCCTGAAGCTTATATTCCCCAGACAGATACCTATATAGAGAAGGATTCTTCAATCAATGACGAAATAGATAAATTACGTCATTCTGCCACCAACGCAGTTTTGGAACGCAGAGATGCCATAGTGGTTGCAAGTGTATCCTGTATTTATGGCCTTGGTTCTCCAGGAGACTACAGTTCCCAGGTGCTATCTATCAGACGAGGAATGGAAAAGGATAGAGATGAAATAATAAAGAGACTGGTGGAAATTCAGTACAACCGTAATGACATCAATTTTACCAGGGGGACTTTTCGGGCTAGGGGAGATGTTATTGAAGTCTTCCCTGCTTCTTTTACTGAGAGGGCTATCAGGATAGAGATGTTTGGAGATGAAGTCGATAGGATGACCGAGATAGATACCCTTACCGGGGAAATCCTGGCTGAAAGGGAACATGTTGCCATATTTCCCGCATCCCACTTTGTCACCGATAAAGATAGGGTCAAGATGGCTATCAAAAGTATTGAGGCGGAACTGCACGAAAGGTTACAGGAATTTAGAGATCAAGGAAAACTTGTAGAGGCCCAGAGGTTGGAACAGAGGACCAATTACGACCTGGAGATGCTCCAGGAGATGGGATTTTGTCAGGGGATAGAGAATTATTCCAGGCACTTGACCCGAAGAGAACCAGGGAGTCGGCCGTATTGTTTGATGGATTTTTTTCCGGAGGATTATCTGGTTATTGTAGATGAATCGCACATGACTTTGCCTCAGGTAAGGGGGATGTATGCCGGAGATTATTCCCGAAAAAAGACCTTGGTGGAGCATGGATTCAGACTTCCCTCGGCATTAGATAACCGGCCACTTAAGTTTGAGGAATTTGACAGGATGATAAACCAAGCTATTTATGTATCGGCAACACCTGGACCCTATGAAAGAGAAAAAAGCGCTAAAATAGTGGAGCAAATCATCCGCCCCACAGGACTTCTAGATCCTTCTATCGATGTCCGACCTGTGAAAGCCCAGATTGACGACCTTCATGGTGAAATAAAAATAAGAGCAGAGAAGGATGAAAGGGTGCTTGTTACTACTTTGACCAAAAAGATGGCCGAGGACCTTACCGATTATTTAAAGGAATTGGGTGTAAGGGTGGAGTACATGCATTCTGAAATTGATACTATAGAGCGTATGGAGATAATAAGGGACCTGCGGCTGGGCAATTTTGATGTCCTGGTAGGTATTAACCTCCTAAGGGAAGGTTTGGATCTACCTGAGGTAAGCCTGGTTGCCATCCTCGATGCTGATAAGGAAGGTTATTTGAGGGATGAAAGGTCTTTGATCCAAACAATGGGAAGAACGGCCAGGAACGAAAAGGGACATGTAATAATGTATGCTGATGAGATTACGGCTTCCATGAGAAGTGCCATAGATGAAACCTATAGACGTAGACAGATACAAAAGGAGTTTAATGAAAAGCATAATATTACTCCTACCACCATAAGAAAAGATGTACGTGAGGTTTTAGAAGCCACCAAAACTGTAAAGGATTCAAACTTGACATTGAAGAAGAATAAGTTGAAAGAAATGAACAAAAAAGACACGGAAAAGGTCATCGAAGATTTGAAAGCAGAGATGAAACAAGCGGCAAAGGATCTGGAATTTGAACGGGCTGCAGAACTTAGGGATATTATAGCTGATTTGGAGTTTAGCTCTAATAGTAAAGAAAAATCCGGTTGAATGGAAGGTGAAAACCATGAAGGATAAGCTTATCATAAACGGTGCTAGAGAACACAACCTTAAGGATATAGATGTTGAGATCCCCAGGGACAAACTTATTGTAATGACAGGCATATCAGGGTCAGGTAAGAGTTCTCTTGCCTTTGACACGATTTATGCCGAAGGGCAAAGGCGTTATGTTGAGTCTTTAAGTGCTTATGCTAGACAATTTTTAGGTCAAATGGATAAGCCTGATGTTGACTATATTGAAGGTCTTAGTCCGGCAATTTCCATAGATCAAAAATCAACCACTAAAAACCCTCGTTCTACCGTAGGTACCGTGACGGAATTATATGATTATTTGAGACTTTTCTTTGCCAGGATTGGTACTCCTTATTGCCCTCGCTGCGACAAAGAGATTTCCCAGCAGACAGTTGATCAGATGGTGGACCAAATCATGACCTTGCCTGAAGGGGGGAAATTTCAAATCCTATCCCCGGTAGTGAGGGGAAAAAAAGGGCAGCACATCAAACTCCTGGAGGAAATCAAGAAAAGCGGGTTTGTCAGGGTCAGGGTGGATGGAGACATCCGGCTGTTGTCGGAAGAGATAGAGTTAGAAAAGAACAAAACCCATACCATTGAAGTGGTAGTGGACAGGTTAAAAATGAAAACAGGTCTTGAAAATCGCCTGGCGGATTCCCTGGAAAGCGCCCTTGATTTGAGCAAGGGCTTGGTGAAAATTCACCGTCTTGATAATGATGAAGAATTGAGTTTTAGCCAGAAACATGCCTGCATAGAATGTGGATTTAGTTTCGATGAAATAGCTCCGAGGATTTTCAGCTTCAATAGTCCTTATGGAGCCTGTCCCAAATGCGATGGCCTGGGAGTTAAGAAGGAACTCGACTCAGATCTCGTGATACCGGATAAAAGCTTGAGTTTATCAGAAGGCGCTATATCTCCTTGGTCAAGAAATAAAAACGGGTATTACTATCAGCTTTTGAGCTCTTTTTGTGAGCATGCGGGAATCGATATGGATATTCCTTTTGAAGATTTGGATGAGAAATCTCAAGAAGCTATCCTCTATGGTTACTATGAAGATAGGTTTTTATTTAAGTATGAAAATAAATGGGGAAATGTAAAAGAGAGGAATCGTTTTTTTGAAGGGGTTATTCCTAACTTGGAGCGCCATTATATCGAGACTTCATCGGATAATTTCAGGGAAGAACTAGAAAAATATATGACTTCTAATAATTGTACCAGCTGTGATGGAAAAAGGCTGAGAGAAGAAAGTCTTGCAGTAAAGGTGAAAGGCTATGATATTGGAGAAGTAACTTCCATGACGGTTAATGAGGCCCTTAAATTTTTTGGAGAGCTTGAACTTACCGAAAAAGAATACCAAATAGGTAAACTTGTCTTAAAGGAGATAAATGATAGGTTAGGATTTTTGAAAGATGTGGGGTTAGAATATCTCACCCTTGACCGTTCTGCCGGGACTTTGAGCGGGGGTGAGGCTCAGAGAATCAGACTTGCTACTCAAATAGGTTCTAGCCTTACAGGGGTGCTGTATGTTCTTGATGAGCCCAGTATTGGGCTTCATCAAAGGGATAATGAAAGGCTTATCCGGACCTTGGAAAACCTCAGGGATTTGGGCAATACCTTGATAGTGGTGGAACATGACGAAGCCACCATGAGAAGAGCTGATCATATAGTGGATGTGGGTCCTGGGGCAGGAGAAAAGGGAGGAGAAGTTGTAGCCCAGGGCAGCGTAGAAGAAATAATGGAGAATGAAAATTCTATTACGGGTAAATATCTTAATGGCAAGAAAGCTATTTCAATACCTGCCAAAAGAAGAGAAACCGGTGATAAATATGTGGAAGTCATAAATGCTAGGGAACACAACTTAAAAAATGTAGATCTAAAAATTCCCCTGGGGGTTTTTAACTGTGTTACCGGTGTTTCTGGCTCGGGGAAGAGCACCTTGATAAATGAAATTCTCTACAAAGCCCTAGCACAAAAGTTACACCGGGCCCAGAAAAAGCCCGGTGAACATGACGAGGTTAGGGGAGCTACTTATCTGGAAAAAATAGTAGAGATCGATCAATCTCCCATAGGAAGGACACCTCGTTCGAACCCTGTCACTTATACAGGTGTTTTTGATGCTATTAGAGAACTTTTTTCTGAAACGCCTGAGTCTAGGATGCGAGGCTACAAGCCGGGTAGGTTCAGCTTCAATGTAAAAGGTGGCAGGTGCGAAGCCTGCAAGGGAGATGGTATCATCAAGATCGGAATGCACTTTTTGCCCGATGTTTATGTTAAGTGTGAGATCTGTAAAGGAAAAAGGTATAATCGAGAAACCCTAGAGGTTAAGTACAAAGGTAAAACCATCTCCGATGTCTTGGATATGACGGTGGACAATGCCCTGGAATTTTTTGCTTCTATACCTAAGATCAAAAGAAAGCTGCAAACTTTGGCCGATGTGGGCCTTGGTTATATTCGCCTGGGCCAACCTGCTACTACATTATCCGGCGGAGAGGCCCAGAGGGTTAAACTTGCATCTCAGCTCAGCAGAAGAAGCAATGGCAAGACCATGTACATCCTTGATGAACCGACAACAGGCCTTCATATGGATGATGTGTACAAATTGATCAGGGTTTTGGAAAGATTGGTAGAAGAAGGAGATACCGTTGTGGTTATAGAACATGACCTGGACGTGGTCAAAAGAGCCGACTACGTCATTGATCTGGGTCTAGAAGGTGGAGAAAAAGGTGGGGAGATCGTTGCCTATGGTACCCCAGAAGAAATTTCAAAACATCAGAAATCATACACAGGAGAGTATTTGAGAGAAGTTTTGGATAAAAAGAGAGAAAATTTGGGGCACAGAAAGCGGGAATTAGCATGAGCGCTATTTTCTTTTTATGGTATAATTAATCTATCCTGCCTTCTTTTGTAGCAAAAGGAGGAAAAAAATTGAGGCTTCAGGAAAAACTCGATAATCTCCCTGATAAAACGGGAGTATATTTGATGAAAAATGAATCGGGGAAAGTTATATATGTGGGGAAAGCTGTTAACCTGAGAAGTAGAGTCAGATCTTATTTCAACTCTGGGTATCAAACCCCCAAGGAAAGGGTTATGGTTCCCCGGATATATGATATCGAGACCATAGTTACGGACTCGGAACATGAGGCCTTGATTTTGGAAAGCAATCTTATCAAAAGGTACAGGCCAAAATATAATATAAATCTGAAAGACGATAAAAACTATCCTTATTTAAAGATTACAACTGAAGAAGATTACCCTAGAATTGTATTAAGGAGAGAAATGACGACAAAGGGTAAATATTACGGGCCCTATCCAAGTGCAGGTTCGGTTCGAGAAACTATTAAGCTGTTAAAAAGATTGTTTCCAATTAGATCTTGCAAAAAAGAAATTCCCCAAAATTATAAAGGGCGCCCCTGTTTGAACTATCATATTAAAAGGTGTATTGCTCCTTGTAGCGGTGAAGTGTCCCCGGAAGAGTACAGGGAAATGATCGATAGTGTGGTTAAGGTGTTGGATGGGAAGGAAGGGGAGTTGATCCGTGAACTTCAGGATAAGATGGAGAGGTCAGCTTCCAACTTGGAATTTGAGAAAGCTGCGGAATACAGAAATCAGCAGACGGCTTTGAAAAAAATAGTGGAAAAACAAAAAATTGTTTCAGGAAGGCTTGATGATCAGGATTATCTGGCCATTGCAGCAGAGAATGATGAAGAAGCTGTAGTTCAGATTTTTTATGTCAGGGGCGGCAAGCTGGTTGGCAAGGATAGCTTTCCCGTGTTACCGGGAGAAGGGGATTCTATCCATGAGGTTTTGACAGGATTTTTAAAGCAGTATTACAGCCGGGCTGCTGTGATTCCCGGGGAAATACTGATTTCTAATTCTATAGATGATCATAAAGCCATTGAAAGCTGGTTAAAGGAAAAAAGAGGAAGCAAGGTAAAGATAAAGTTGCCAAAAAGAGGCGAAAAATATCAGATGCTGAAGATGGCTGTGAACAATGCTAGACTTGAGCTGGAGAACACTTTGGCCAAAAAGGAAAAAGAAGAACAAAGAGAAGATTCGGCTAGAAAAGCCCTGGTGGAGCTTGGTGAATACTTAGAACTTCAAGAACTTCCTGTCAGGATAGAATGTTATGACATCTCTCATACGGGAGGTAAAGAAACCGTTGCTTCCATGGTAGTGTATGAAAATGGTGTCCCTAAGAAGGAAGATTACAGGAGATTTAAATTGAGAGATATCATTGGCGTGGATGATTATGGTTCCATGCGGGAAGTGTTGTCAAGGCGTTTGAAAAGATTGAAGGGAGAGAATGAAGACAGGGGATCCGTGGTGATGGAATCAAGCTCGGAGATGTACGGACGGGTAACTGATAAGCCTAGTGCTCGAGATAGGCTGGATAGTTTTGAGATCATTCCAGACCTTATAGTTATGGATGGCGGCAAAGGACAATTGAATGCAGCAGCTGGAGAGTTGAAATCTTATGGTTTTGACGGCGAGATCAACTTGATCTCCCTGGCCAAAGAAGAAGAGAAGGTGTATATCACCGGCAAAAAGGAACCTGTTTCTATACCTAAAGATAGTCAAGCCCAGTACCTCCTTCAAAGGATAAGGGATGAAGCTCACAGATTTGCTGTCAGTTATCACCGGAAAAAGAGAAAAGAGTCAGGACTGAGTTCAGAACTTGATGGCATCAAAGGGATAGGTCCAAAGAGAAAAAAGGAGCTACTCATGAATTTCGGTTCGGTGAAAGAACTTAAAAAAGCTTCCCTGGATGAAATTATCAGGGTACCTGCTATGGACAAAAAGACTGCAGAAAGGCTATATGAGTGCTTACAAAATAACAGAAGTGGCGGGTAGTAGGTATGAGACCTCGTGCTTTTGCCGAAGGGGGATGAACAATGTACGATTTTGTCGCCATAGATATCGATGATACTCTGTTGGACGATGAACTGAGGATACCGGCGGAGAACAAAAAAGCTATTCATGAAGCTGTAAACAATGGTGTGATGGTGACCCTTGCTACCGGGAGGATGTTTTGTTCTGCTCTCAGGTATGCAAGGGAACTTGAACTTTCACTGCCTTTGATAGTTTATCATGGTGCCTTGATTAAAGAGGCAGAGGACAATAAGATTTTGTATCACAATCCCATCCCTGCTGATATTGCCAGGGAAATAGCTGGTTATTGTCAGGAAAATGATCTGCAGCTAAATGTGTATATTGATGATGTTCTATATGTGGCAAAGGAAAACGAATTGACGGATTACTATATTACCATCGCCAATGTTCCTTGTGAGGCTGTAGGTGACCTGGTTAAGTTTATCACGGTTTCGCCGACTAAGTTGACCGTTGTAGTCCATGACGGGGAAAGAGCGGATCAAGTCACAGAAGAATTAAAGGATAGATTCGCCAATGAGGTTACCGTGACTCAATCCAAACAAAGGTTTATTGAAATGATAAACCTTGATGTGGACAAGGGCAAAGCAATAGAGATATTGACAGCTAAGTTTGATAAAAAGCTTGAAAATACCATGGCTATTGGGGACAGCTTTAATGATATTCCCATGCTAGAAAAGGCTGGGCTAGGAGTTTGTGTTGAGAATGCCCGCCCCCAGGTGAAAAATATAGCTGATGTGGAAGTTGCAGCTAATAATAAGGCAGGGGTCGCCAGGGCGATTGAAAAATATGTGCTTGGAAAAGATTTTTAGGAGGGCGAGTTGATGAAAGTGAAGGAAATTATGGAACGGGCCAGGGAGAAATTATATCCCATGTGCCTGGTTTGTGGTATTTGTGATGGTAGGGAGTGCTGTGGTGAGATTCCTGGAATTGGCGGGATTGATACCGGTACCAGTTTTATAAATAATTTTACTGCCCTGGAAAAATACCAACTGAACTTGCGAACCATGCACCAGGCTGTGAGCCCTCAAACGGAGCAGGTTCTATTTGGGAAGAGGATTTCTACCCCGGTAATACCGGCGCCTATAAGTGAAATGAAGTTGAATTTTAACCAAGTGGTTTCGGAAGAATATTATGCAAGGAGTGTGGCAAGGGGTTCCATATCTGCAGGGAGCATTCCATGTTTTGGAGATGGTGATGGTAATGGAATATTTCAATCGGGTTTGGACGCCATGGAAAATGAAGCTGGTTATGGAATCTGTTTCATTAAACCCAGGTCTGTAGAAGAGATTATTGTAAGGATCCGGGAGGCTGAAGAAGCTGGGGCCATAGCTGTAGGGATTGATGTAGATGCTGCCCTGTTCAGTATGGGTGAAAGAGGTATCCCGGTAGGTCCTAAATCTTTTTATCAAATGAGGAGATTGGTTCAGAGTACGTCACTCCCCTTCATGATCAAGGGAGTGATGACCAGGCAGGAAGGTGAAATGGCAGCTGAGATGGGAGCTGCCGGAATAGTAGTCTCAAATCACGGGGGAAGAGTTCTAGATCATACTCCAGGTACTGCGGAAGTACTGCCTGAGATAGCAGAAAAGGTTAAGGGAGAAATAATCGTAATGGTAGATGGAGGTATTAGAAGCGGCCTGGATGTATTGAAAATGTTAGCCCTGGGTGCTGATTACACCTTGATTGGAAGGCCTATCTTCAGGAGTGTGGTCGGTGGAGGAAGTGAAGGGGCAGAGACATATATTGAGAAGATTTCTTCAGAACTCAGAAAAACCATGATTTTGACCGGATGTGCTCATGTTAAAGCCATTGATGAAAGGGTAATATATTGAAGGTGATAGGATAGGCAGCTAAGTATATTAGAATTGAATTTAAAACAGCAAGGGGGTTTTGACCATGAAGTATAAAGAGTACAGCAAGGGAAGACGTTTTCTAGGCAAGCTTGATTATGAGAGTGATATAATTTCTGAAATAGAAAAATTTGCTGCAAACCAAGATATCAAAACTGCTTATGTTAACGTGATCGGGGCCTTGAAAAAAGTGAAGCTGGGATTTTATGATCAAGACAAGAGAGAATATAAAGATCTTAATTTTGAAAAGCCCTTGGAAATAGTTCAATGTAATGGAAACTTGACCCAAAAAGATGATAAGCCAAAGGCGCATTTACATATAACTTTGGGAGATGAAGAAGGCGGGACTATTTCGGGCCATTTAATGGAAGGAAGTGTAGTTTTTGCCGGAGAAGTTTTATTTGATGAATTGAGGGGAGAAGAACTTGTTAGGGGATATGATGAAGTTACAGGATTACCTCTATGGGACTTTGAGCTGTGATAATAATAGAAAGATTGGGGGGAGCAAATTGAAAGTCTATCTGACCGGAGATATTCCTGGTAAAGGGGTTGAAATGTTAAAAGAAAAAGGCTGTCAGGTGGAAGTCTTTGAATCTGAGAGCCCTATTACTGAAGAAATCCTGCTAAAAAAAGCAAAGGATTGTCATGGTTTGGTTACCATGATAGGAGATCCGGTGACTGAAAAGGTGGTTGAAGGAGCAGGGGAATTAAAAGTCATTGCTAATTACGGTGTTGGTTATGACAATATTGCTGTTAAAAAGGCTACAGAAAAAAATATTAGAGTGACAAATACACCTGGTGTATTACACGAGACAACTGCTGATTTAACTTTTTCCCTGATTCTTGGAGTCATGAGGCGTACCCTGGAAGCAGATAGGTTTCTAAGGGATGGTAATTTCAAAGGTTGGAAACCTCAATTGTTCTTGGGAAGTGATGTTTACGGAAAAAAACTGGGTATAATAGGGATGGGTGAGATAGGATCTGCAGTGGCAAAAAGAGCAGCGGGGTTTGATATGGAGGTGCTGTACAATAAGAGGACGCCCCTTGCAACAGATGAAGAAAAGAGGTTAGGAGTCAAATATGCAGAATTGGATCATATAATAGAAAACTGTGATATAATAACTTTACATGTTCCTCTAACTTCAGAAACTCATCATTTAATTACCATGGATGAGTTCAAAAGGATGAAGGAGGAAACATTTTTGATAAATACATCTAGAGGGCCAGTGGTGAAGGAAGATGATCTTGTCAGGGCATTGGAGGAAGGAGAAATAAAAGGTGCGGGCCTTGATGTATTCGAAGAGGAACCGGTCGTACATTCTGGCTTGCTAGACAAGGAGAGTTGTCTTTTATTGCCTCATATAGGAAGTGCATCAGAGGAATGCAGGAAGAGAATGGGGGAGATAGCATGCGAAAATGTTATAAAGGTGTTAGAAGGAGAACAACCATTAACACCCGTTAATTAACAGTTGATCAGGGAGGTGGCTCGATGCGACTTGTGGCCGATTTACATGTGCATTCTATTTCAAGCGGTCATGCTTACAGCACCATTGCAGAACTCATTAACGCAGCATCAAACATGGGTTTGTTAATGATAGCTATAACAGATCATGGACCTGCTATGCCGGGAGGACCACATCTATATCATTTTGGCAATATAAACGTACTCCCTGATTCCATGTCAGGGGTAAGGTTGCTTAAAGGTGTTGAAGCCAATATTATTGATCACGAGGGTAATCTGGATATGCCTGAAAGGTATTTAAAAAACTTGGATTGGATTTTGGCTGGCCTTCATCCTATATGTTATCCGGGAGGTACCAAGGAAGAGAATACTCAGGCCCTATGTAGAGCTATAGAAAATCCCCTGGTAGATGCTTTAGCTCATCCAGGAAATCCTGTATTTCCCGTAAATAACGATAAAGTGGTCAAAACGGCTAAAAGGTTTAATAAGATGATAGAAGTCAATAACAGCAGTCTAACCTTTTCCCGGGAGGGGAGTAAGAAATATTGCCAGGAAATAATCTCCTTGGCGGCACAATATAAAACTGCTATAGTAGTTGGGAGCGATGCTCATTTTGCAGGGCACGTTGGCAACTTGGATGAGGCTGTGGAACTGCTCTTAGAAGCAGGTGTTGATGAAGAGCAGGTTATAAACACGTCTATTGAAAAAATCGATAAGTATTTAAAGGAAAGAAGTTATAATTTTTGTTAAAAAGCCCATGTGGGCTTTTTTTATGTATTAATATTCTCCTGGAGATAAGACTAAGGGATGAAATATTTTTATCTCAAGGAGTGGAATAAGATTTGATTTCATACAACGAACTTATCAAACATTCAGGTAATCACCATCTGATTGAAGCCTCAGAAATAGGGATGCTTTCTGTCTTAAAAGGAATTCCCTTTCATATTCATGCAGAGGGTCCTAGGGGTACAGGAAAAACTACTATCCTGAGAAGTATAAAAAATGTCCTTCCTAAAATTGAAAGGATAAGAGGTTGCGAGTACAATTGCTATCCTGCCAAGCCTCATTGTCCTGTGCATAAAGATTTGGGAGCTGATGAAGTAAAGGAATTAGGGGTAGAATACATAGACATACCATTTTTTGAAATATCTCATACCGCAAAACCGGGAACAGTGGCTGGAAGTATAGATCTAAAAAGATTAACTGATAGCAACAATCCTATGGCGGCTCTTTTACCAGGTATTATTCCCAGGGCCCACAGGGGAATAATTTTTGTAGATGAAATAAACCGGCTTGCTGACACCTCCCCGGAACTTGCTGATATTTTACTAGATGTTATGGGAACCAAGCCTGGTAGAATACAGATCGAAGAAACAGGTTTGGAAAAAGTCGAATTGAGTGTAAGCGTCTCCGTATGGGCAGCTTCTAATCCCGATGAAGACCCGGGGCGCTTGGAAGATATTAGAAGACAGTTGTCCGATAGGTTTGACTTTTCTGTCCTGGTAGAAAGACCCAGGGAGAGAGAAGTGGTAGAAAAGATATTGAATAATGATAATTTTTTGGATGTTGAGTTTGGAACTATGGCTGAACAAGACAAATCTGTAGGGGCTGAGATGATAAACCTCAGCAAAAAATATGATTCTAGTTCAGAACTTGATAAAAATGTAGAAAAAAACCTGGCCTATATTTATGTGGAGTATAAACTTGAAAGCTTGAGGGCTCTAAAAGCTTTAAGGCTGGGATCTCTTTTAAAATCTAGCTTGAAAGGTAAAGATAGGGCTGAACTTTCCGAACTCATTGAAGTTACTCCTATGGCTCTTAAACATAGGGTGGACAAAAAAACCCTTTCCAATATAATGGAGTATTTAAGACAAGAAAGAGCAGAACCGGCTACCCCCCGAGTTGATCCAAAGTATCAAAATAATAGAATGAGTTCTGGGGAGAAAGCTGAAAATAAAAAAAAGGGTGATAAAAACAAAAACTTTTTCCAGAGGCTACTGGATAAGCTTAGGATTTCTGGGAAAGGTTCAAATCAGGGGATTGGTAATCAACAGGGAGGAGCTGGAAATAAATGTAAAGGTTCCGGGGGGAATAGTGGTGCTGAAGGTGGTAACTCAAAAGGCCAATCTCAAGGAGGATCTGGTGGTGGTAGTACAACTCAGCTAAAACCCGATGAAAACACCGTTAAATCACCTCACTTGAATGCTAAGCCTTTGTCCTATCTATTGGATGAAGAAATCGTTAAAAAAGGAGAAAGAGAAGAATGACAGTTCACAACAAAGAGGAGTTAAAACTAGACCAGGAAAAAAGAAAAAGGGACCTTGAAAAAGAATTGAAGGATGGGGATGACTGCTGGAGCCAAGTAGAAGGGGAGATTGTAAAAGCTTTGAAAAACCAAGAAGGATTGAGGATTGGAGAAGCTTCAGTTGTTAGTACTAGAGTTCATACTGTAGATCCTTCTTACCCGGATCAGGTTAGGGTAGTTCCTGATGATGCGGGG
The DNA here is from genome assembly GCA_964498995.1 of uncultured Clostridia bacterium. Lineage (GTDB taxonomy): Bacteria > Bacillota > Natranaerobiia > Natranaerobiales > Natranaerofabaceae > Natranaerofaba. Next base: position 14,721 of record CAZCIZ010000018.1, read on the forward strand.
CGGGTATTTTATCAAAGGAAAAATTACGGAGAAATAGTTCATGTGGATTGTTTTCATGAAATCGCCCGCATCGATCAAAAGAAACTGGCTAAGGAGATTTTGAACTATTTTGAACCGATAAAAACTGGTTTGAAATTACCCCATTGGTTTTTCGATTATATAGATATTCAGACAGGTGTAGGCGGGGGTAGATTGACTGGAAGCCTGGACTATGGTGAGAAAAAAACCCTTCGAGATGCTCATCTTAACCATGTTCACCTTGCAGTTTTGTTCCACCCAAACAAGAATTGTTTTATTTTACCTTTGATAGATGCTCTAGAAAAGGGGATAATTAAGCAAGGTTATAGCTTAAAAAAGGTAGAAAAGGTACTAATGTCTCCTTCGAAAGGGCAAGACCAGGAGAAAGCTCCCTTTGATTTAAGGGATTATGCTACAGATGCAGATTCTAAGCTAAAGGGTGATCATAAGGATAAGTCAGAGTCACAAAAATCAACAGGAGAATCTAGTGATGAAGGTACTGACAGTTCTGAAGATGATACCAAGGATACCCAGGATACCCAGGATACCCAGGATATCCAGGATACCCAGGATACCAAGGATGATGAGGATTCTGACAATTATTCTGACAGTTACTATGATAACTATCAAAAGAGAAATCTACATGTTAGTATGAGTCAGGGGAATGAAAAGATTAAGGATAAGACCTTGGATGTAGAGGAGATAAGGAATGAATGTAAGGATGACCCGGCTAAAGTACAGGAGTTTGTAGAAAAACTAGAGAATGGGTATCCGAAAAATAAATTGGCAAAAGAATATCCCAGGGTGTTCAATGACCTAGACAATCTGTTTAGGAAAAAGATTTTGCAGGAAAAAAAAGATAATGTATATCTGACGGAAAAAGGCAAAAATATCGTCAAATACATGCAAAAGCATTTAAAAGAGATAGAATTGAGCCTAAAAAGGTTGGCCCAAAAGTTACCTAAAACTCAAGGATCTTTGCCAAAGAAGATTAAACAGAAGAATGATAGCTTGTCTAAAAACTTTTTTGGGAAAGGCGAGGTGGTATCTAGAGAAGGAAATGAGCTTGAAGGTCCAATTGCTGTTACAGAAACGGCAGTAAAAGGTGCAATTCGAAGTTATTATAACGGCAATTCATTTTCCATCCAACCAGAAGATATACAAGTGATAAAATCCCGTAAATACACCTCTTTGGACTTGTGCCTTTTAATAGATGCCAGCGGCAGCATGGCCGGTAGACGCATGAAAGAAGTGAAATTTTTGGCGGAACATCTTTTGGTAACGACTCGAGATAAGGTAGCGATTATTTCCTTTCAAGAGGATAGAGTGGAGATAAAAGTTCCTTTCACCAGGGATAAGTTTGAGATGAAAGAGGGACTTACTAACTTGAGGGCGGCTGGTTTGACTCCAATGGCTTACGGTATAAAAGAAGGCAAGAGGTATATGGAAAGAGAAGGCAGAAAAAACTCCATGTTATTGTTGATTACTGACGGTTTACCTACAATTTGTGGAGGTGGAGCTGATCCCTTCGCCGAAACCCTACGTGCTGCCTCGGAAATGCCAGGTAGCAGGTTTAAGTTTACCTGCATAGGCTTAGAACCTAATATAAATTTTTTAAAAAGGCTTACCTATGAGGCAGGAGGTTCATTGTATGTGGTTGAAGAATTCAATAGACAATCCCTTCTCCGGGTAATTAAGCAGGAACGTCAGGAGGTTTAGAATCAATGGAAAATGAGCTTGTAATAATCACCGGATTATCTGGCGCAGGTAAAACGGAAGTGACTAGGTGTTTTGAAGATCTGGGTTATTTTTGTGTGGACAACCTTCCCCCAACCTTTATTCCGAAATTTGCTGAATTGATTTTACAATCCGAAGGTAAAATCGATAAAGTTGCCCTGGTTTCAGATATTAGGGGAGGTGAATTTTTTGATTCCCTGCAGTGGGCTTTGGATGAGCTGGGAAAATACCAGGTACCCTATGAAATTTTGTTCTTGGAAGCAGATACTCCTGTTTTAATAAGGCGCTATAAAGAAACGAGGAGAAGGCATCCTTTGTCGGGAGAATACAATATAGAGGAAGCAATTAAAAAAGAAAGGCAGAAATTACAGCAGGTTAAAAATAAAGCGGATAAAATTCTCAATACGGGCAGTTTGAATCCTAAAGATTTAAAGAGCGAGATTAAAGGGCTTTTTGCTCAAAAATCCACAGAAGATTACATTTCCATAACCTTGATCAGCTTTGGGTACAAACACGGCCTTCCCATGGATTCGGATTTGGTCTTTGATGCCAGATGCCTGCCCAATCCTCACTATATTGATGAATATCGAGATAAAACCGGAGAAGATGAAAATGTGAGGGATTATGTATTGAAATCTGAGTTATCACATAAATTTTTAGAAAAGGTAAGGGATTTCATAGATTTTTTGATCCCTTGTTTTGTCGATGAAGGTAGGACACAGCTTGTGATAGCCATAGGTTGTACTGGTGGCAGACATCGTTCAGTAACAATAGTGAATTGGTTGCAAGAGGATTTTTACAAAAAAGGTAAAAAAGTGCTTACACTGCACCGTGACAAAAATAAGTAGGGGTTGGTCACAATTATGTCTAAACTGAAATGGCTTTATCCAGGATTGAAGTTCAAAAGGTGGATTTTTTTAGCATTCCTGGGTTTTGTTATGCTATTAATGGGTATAATTGTAATAATAGGCCCGAAAAATATAGCGGCACTCAGTAGGGAAAGCTTTCTCATATTGAGCGACTTATTTGGCACTTACTCCAGGTATAATGGAGTAATAATATTTTTGGTTGGTTCAGTAATGATGTGGTTGGGCACAAAAAAGGCTTTTAAATCTATAGTTAGTGCCATCCTTCCCAAGGACGAAGGAAGTATGGCAGAGATACTGTATAATCGGAGGCAAATGAAAAAAGGTCCAAAAGTAGTGGCCCTTGGTGGAGGTACGGGGTTGCCTGCTGTGCTGAGGGGTTTAAAGCCGTATACTGGAAACATAACAGCTGTGGTAGCAGTATCCGATGATGGGGGTAGCTCAGGTAAATTAAGGGGAGAACTTGACATGCTTCCTCCAGGAGATGTAAGAAATTGCTTGCTGGCTCTGGCTGATGCAGAGCCATTATTAGAACAAATATTCGGATATCGGTTTCAAAAGGGGAAGGATCTCTCCGGTCATAATGTAGGTAACTTGATCATTGCAGCTTTGAATGAAAACTTGGGATTTCTTGAATCTATTAAAGCTCTTTCCAAAATTCTTGCTGTCAAGGGCAAAGTTCTTCCAGTAACAGACAGGCAATTAACCCTTGAAGCACTATATGAAAGTGGTAAAGTCGCTAAAGGTGAAAGCCAAATTCCCAAAGCTACAGAAAAGATTAAAAGCATAAGATTAAAGGATCAAGAAGTTAAGGTTCTGGAAGAAGTAGTAACAGCCATTAATGATGCCGACGCTATAGTTATAGGTCCTGGGAGTCTTTACACCAGTATAATTCCTAATTTACTGGTTCCCGGAGTTGTAGGAGCAATTGAAAAATCCAATGCACCTAAAATTTGGGTAGCTAATCTAATGACTCAACCAGGAGAGACAGATAATTATTCCTTGATGGATCACCTTAATGCCATTAAAGAACATACAGGCTCGTACCTGATAGATAGTGTAATAACCAATGTCTATAATGGTTTTGATCATGATACACTAAAAAAATATAAGGAAGAAAATCAGGAACCTGTAAAATACAATAAAAGAGAAATTGAGGACTTGGGGATAAAAATAATATCCGGTGAATATGCCCTGACACACTCGGTCATCAGGCATGATCATGAAGCTCTAGGTCGGGGGATTATGAAAGAGATCGTTACGGAAAAAGTGAAAAACGATCTTAATCTGTCTACCATTTCTCTTGCAAGTCTGTTAAAATCGAGAGAAAAAAAATAATAGATTTGTAACTTTGCAAGGAGCAAGGTGCAAGGTGTTAGGAGATGAAAGTATGTCTTTTGCTAGGGATAGTAAAGAAGAGCTTACAAGGTTAAAGATCGAAGGGTCTTGTTGTCTAAAATCTGAACTAGCTGCAATTATTTTCATAAACGGAAGCTTAAATCTAGGCAAAGAAACATACCTGGAGTTAAATACCGAAAATGCAGCTGTCGCAAGGCGAATTTTTACCCTGTTTAAAGAAGTTTTCAAAACTGAACCTCGGATTGTCGTGAGACAAAAGACAAAATTGAAAAAGAATAAAGTTTATAACCTAAGAATAGATGGCAGGGAAAACATAATGAATATTTTGCTGTTAATTGGCCTGATGAAATCAGAAGGGAAGGAAAATGGTTATATTTTTAGCGAGTCCATAGACAAGGATATTTTGGAAAAAGAATGTTGTAAACGCAGCTTTTTGAGGGGAGCTTATTTAGCTACAGGTTCAATTGCCCATCCGGACAATTCATATCATCTGGAGATACTAAGCGAATATAAGAGCAAAGGTAAGGATTTAGTAGAAATTATGCAGTATTTTGGACTAGCTCCTGGTTTGATGGATAAAAAGAACGGGTATATAGTATATATTAAAGGAAGCGATGAAATTTCCAAATTTTTAAGTGTTATCGGGGCTCATAAAGCCTTGTTGGATTTTGAAAATGTTCGAGTTATGAAAGGGATGAGAAATAAAATCAACAGACTGGTAAATTGTGAAACAGCCAATCTTCAAAAAACCGTTGTAGCTTCTTTAAGGCAAATTGAAAATATAGATGTCATCGATAAAAACATTGGAATCTCCAATCTACCACCTGAGTTAAAGGAAATAGCTATGAAAAGGGTTAATTACCCGGAAAAAAATCTAAAGGAACTTGGTGAAACCTTGAATCCTCCCCTGGGGAAATCTGGAGTAAATCACAGGCTAAGGAAGCTGGAGAGGATAGCTAAAAAATTAAAAAATTAAAAAATCAAAGATGAATTTGTCTTTTTTTGAAGGAACATTTTTAAAAATGTAGTAATAGGATATAGCAGGGATATTTAGAGGCTAGACTTGTTTTTTTGCTTATAGTTGGATAAAAATTACCTGGCTGGGACAAAATTGCCTCGATCGTAATAATTTGCCCGGGAGTGGAATCAATGAAAAAAGAGATAAAGCTTTTGCATCAACTGACTCCTGAGATCGACGAGATGATCTATCTCAGGTATAAGATACTTGCCAATATATCTTTTTTGCAGCCCATCGGCAGAAGAAATCTGGCAAATAGGCTTAAGCTAAAAGAGAGAAAAGTCAGAAATGAACTGCAGTTTTTGTGTGATAAACAGTTTGTCCATATTTCTTCAAATGGTATGTATTTAACGGAACGGGGCGAAGATATGGTTAAAGAAGGTAGAGAGATAATCAGAGCTTTATCTGGATTATCTGAGCTAGAAACAGAATTAACAAAACTGCTGAATTTAAAAGATGTGGTTATTGTACCCGGGGATTCCTGTGAGGACGAGGTGGTTAAACAGGAAATAGGAGGCGCTGCTTCAAAACTATTTAAAGACTTTCTCGATAAAAAGAGAGATGATTTTGTGGTGGCCGTTACTGGTGGTTCTACCCTTGCAGCTATGGCTGAAATGCTTCCTTCCAATCTCAACAAGCAAGAGCTAACAATTGTTCCGGCTAGGGGTGGACTGGGAGAACAGGTGGAACATCAGGCCAATACAGTGGCAGCTGAAATTGCCAAGAAATTGAACTGTGCATACAGGATGCTTCATGTTCCGGATCAGCTTAGTGCTGATTCTGTAAAAAGCTTGTTATCAGAACCTGGGATAAAAGAAATTGTGGGATTGATTAAACAATCAGATGTTCTGATACATGGCATTGGCAGAGCTGAAGTGATGGCAAGAAGGCGAGGTATATCCAGTCATGAACAAGAAAAACTTGAAGAAGAAGGGGCTATTGGTGAAGCTTTCGGCTTTTATTTAAACAAAAACGGTGAAGTTGTAGAAAAAGTAAATACCGTTGGGTTGAGCTTGGATGATTTAGATAATATTCCAACAGTTGTAGCAGTGGCCGGAGGCAAGGATAAAGCAGAAGCGATTTTATCCATGATGGAAACCAATCATGATGATGTACTGGTTACAGATGAAGGAGCTGCCAGAAAAATGATTGAATCTTCCAGTTAATTTGAAATATGAATTTTATTACTATTAAAATTCGAAAGGGGATATCTGTAATGACTCTTAAAGTAGGGGTAAATGGTTTTGGGAGAATAGGACGTTCAGTAATAAGGCTTTTGGTAGAGAGAGAAGGAGTAGAACTGGTTGCTATTAATAGTACCAGGGAGATAGATCTGATTTGTCACCTGCTAAAATATGATTCCCTTTATAGAACCTGGGATAAGAAAATCGAGCCAGGAGAAGAAAGCATATATGTTGATGGAAAAGAGATCAAAATTCTGGGGGAAAGGGAACCGGAAAAATTGGATTGGGATTTACTTGGAGTTGATGTTGTCGTTGAGGCTACTGGCCAATTTAAAGAACGGGATAAAGCTGCCCTGCATTTAGGTGAAAGTGTTAAAAAAGTGATTATAACTGCACCTGGCAAAAAAGAGGACTTGATGGTTGTAATGGGGGTCAATGAAGATGAGTACCAGCCGGATAAACACCATGTTATTTCCAATGCTTCTTGTACTACAAACTGTGTAGCCCCTTTGGCCAAGGTCTTGCATGATGAGTTCGGCATAAATGAAGCCATGATGACTACCATCCATGCTTATACTAATGACCAAGTTCTGCTTGATTCTTCTCATAAGGATAAAAGAAGGGCCAGGGCGGCATCAATGTCCATTATCCCAACTACCACAGGAGCGGCTCAAGCGGTATCCAAGGTGGTGCCATCCCTGGAGGGTAAAATCGATGGAATCAGTTTTCGAGTCCCTACCCCTACCGTTTCCACCGTTGATCTAGTAGCCACCCTTGAAAAAAATGTGTCTGTCAAAGAAGTTAATGAAGCTTTTAAGAAAAGAGCCGAAACCACCATGCGTGGGATCTTGGATTATAATGATGAACTTTTGGTTTCTGTTGATTATACCGGGGACCCTCATTCTGCTGTAGTTGATGGTGAAAGTACAATGAAAGTAGGAGAAAATATGATCAAGGTAGTAGCCTGGTATGACAATGAATGGGGTTATTCTGTTAGAGTAGTGGATCTTGTAGAATACTTGGCTGAACAGGGGATATAAATTATGGTATTGGAGGAATGAAGCGTTGAAGAAGACGGTGAAAGATGTAGATGTATCGAATAAAATGGTTTTTGTTAGAGTAGACTTCAATGTTCCTCTTGAGAATAGGCAGGTACAGGATGACAGTAGGATTAAAGCTTCATTACCGACCATTGAATATTTATCAAAAAATGCTGCCAGGACGGTGCTGGTTACCCATCTGGGAAGACCCGATGGTAAAGTTGTCGAAGAATATAGGGTGGATCCCGTAGCGAAGAAATTAGAGGAATTGATGGGTAAGAAAATCCAAAAACTAGATTATGTTGATCCCATGTATATCAGAGAAGATCTTGATCAGGTCAAACCAGGTGAAATAATTATGTTGGAAAATGTCAGGTTTTTGGCGGGGGAAGAAAATTGTGACGAGAACCTTGCCAAAGGCTGGGCTGAACTGGTAGATATATACGTGAATGATGCTTTTGGCACAGCCCACAGAGCCCATGCTTCTACTTACGGGCTGGCAAAAGAAGTAGAAGCAGTGGCAGGACTTTTGATGGATAAAGAATTGAAATTTTTCGGTGATTTAATGGATAGTCCCGAGAGACCTTTTGTGGCCATCCTGGGAGGTGCTAAAATAGGCGATAAAATCGGAGTTATTGAAAGCTTAATGAAAAAAGTGGATAAGATTTTGATCGGTGGTGGCATGGCCAACACATTCTTAGCTGCCAAGGGATTTGACCTGGGAAACTCCTATGTGGAGGAAACAGTGTTAAATGTGGCTGAGGACTTGATTAAGGAGGCAGAGTACAGTGGGATTCAAATGGTACTTCCTTTTGATGTAGTAGTTACAAAAAGTCTTGAAGATGAGGAACAGGACTCTTACCAGGTCAAAGTTGGGGAAATAAGTACGGGTGAAATGGCCGTAGATATTGGCGATGAGACGGTTGATATTTTTTCTCATATTATTAGTGATGCAAAAACGGTAATAATGAATGGGCCCATGGGTATTTTTGAAACTTCTCCTTATCATGAGGGGACCGTTAAGGTAGCAAAGGCAATAGCAGCCTGCGATGGCTTTACCGTAGTGGGCGGTGGTGATTCTGCAGCTGCTATGAAAAAGGCTGGTGTAGAAGAAGAGATTTCCCACATTTCAACAGGTGGAGGGGCTACCCTGAAATTTTTACAGGGGAATAAGCTGCCGGGAGTAGAAGTGCTTATGGACTGAAGCATAAGCATAAGCATTAGCATTAGTATTAGTATTAGATTTGGAAGGGGGTAAAAATTTGCCAGGAAAATCATATGTAGCTGGTAATTGGAAAATGAATAACTCACCAGGGGAGACCGGCGAGTTTATGAAAGAATTAGAAGAGATTGATCCCAGTTCCTATGGCGTTGGGGATGGAGTTGAAGCCATTGTTTTTCCACCTTTTATTTCCCTGGAGAGATCTTATGAAGATAAACCTCCCTGGCTGAAACTCGGTGCTCAGGATACACATTTTGAGGAAAGTGGAGCCTATACAGGGGAGGTTTCCCCTGTCATGCTAAAAGAATTTGAGCTGGAATATGTCATAGTTGGGCATTCCGAAAGGAGAAAAATTTTCGGAGAATCCGATGAAAGCATAAACAAAAAAGTAAAAAAACTGCTGGAACTTGATTTTGTGCCTATACTGTGTGTGGGTGAAGATGAACCTCAAAGGGATCAAGGGACCACTTTTCCCACTATAGAGATTCAGTTGAAAAGGGCTTTATCAGGACTTGATGCGGGGCAGATTGAGAATATAATCATCGCCTATGAGCCGATATGGGCTATAGGTACTGGCAAAGCAGCAACCGCTGAGGATGCCTGTGAAGTTGCAAACTTTATCTATGGAGTTCTTGAAAGCTATAACGTAAATGAAAAGAATATACCTGTCTTGTATGGAGGTAGTGTTAGTCCTGACAATATCTCAAGTTTTGTCGGAAAACAAGAAATAGATGGTGCTCTGGTAGGAGGAAAAAGCTTGAAGCCGGGTTCTTTCATGGAATTAATACAAGGATCCAACATAACTTAAAAAAGTGAGTGAATTAGGATGGAATTTGCCCGTAAGCCTGTAGCTTTGATAATTTTGGATGGACTTGGGGTATCAACAGATAATGAAGAAAAGAAAAGCAATGCAACTACCCTTGCCAAAACACCTTATATGGATGAGCTTTTTTCGGATTACCCCTGGATAAAACTAAACGCCCATGGCCTGAGTGTTGGCTTACCAAAAGGGCAGATGGGAAATAGTGAGGTAGGTCATATGAACATCGGTGCAGGGAGAGTGGTTTATCAAGAACTAACCCGGATAGACCAAGACATTGCTGATGGGGGATTTCAAGAGAATCCAGTTATTACCCAGGTGATGAAAACTGTAAATAATAGAGGGAAGGCTCTGCATGTATGGGGGCTGTTGTCAGAAGGAGGAGTCCACAGCCATATAGAGCATTTGTTCGCCCTGCTTAAACTGGCTAAGGAGCATGGACTTAAGAAAGTCTATGTGCATGCTGTGACCGATGGTAGGGATGTACCCCCTAAAATAGCCAGCAAAGATATAGCTCAGCTGGAGGATTTTATCCAAACAAATGGGATAGGAGAAATCAAGACGGTTATGGGTAGATTTTATGCTATGGACAGAGATGAAAGGTGGGATAGGACAGAAAAGGCATATAAAGCTTTTAAGGGGAAGGCACAATCTACAGCCAGCACTGCAACAGAGGCGGTGGAAATTGCTTATGAAAGAGAAGAATTAGATGAATTTATAAGTCCTGTGAATATTGAGCCGGAGGAGGGCTCTAAAAGCTTAAACGGTTATGTAGGCCCCGGAGATGGAGTGATTTGCTTTAACTTTAGGCCTGACCGGGCCCGGCAGATGACCAGATATCTTGTTGAAAATGAAGATATAGATTATGTCTGCTTTACCCAGTATGATAAAGAGTTTGATCTGCCTGTTGCATATCCTCCTCAGGAATTGAAGAATATTGCCGGCGAATACTTATCTAAGCAAGAAAGATCCCAATTCAGGATAGCAGAAACGGAAAAGTATGCCCACGTGACTTTTTTCTTTAATGGAGGCAATGAAAAAGCTTATCCTCTGGAAGACCGTGTTCTTATACCTTCTCCAAAAGTGAATACATATGATCAAAAGCCGGAAATGAGTGCTTATGAGGTAACTGAAGAGGCAAGAAAAAATATTGACAAGAAGGATTATGATTTTGTGTTGATAAATTATGCCAATCCTGATATGGTAGGTCATACTGGAGATCTTCAAGCGTGTATAAAGGCTATGGAAACCATAGATAAGTGTCTGGCTGATCTAATCCCATATATTCTGGACAAAGGTGGAATCGCTATTGTCACTTCGGATCATGGTAATGCGGAGATGATGTTTGATCCTGATAGTGGGGATGCCCACACAGCCCATACTAACAACCAGGTGCCTTTTATCCTGGTTGATAGGGAAAAAGTTTATGGCTTGAAAGAGTTAGAGAGTTCCAAGCTCGCTGATATAATACCTACGGTTTTTGAACTGATGAATTTGGAAAAACCTGCTGAGATGACAGGGCGCAGCCTTTTACAGAAGCAAACAAAGGGATGATATTTATATAATTTTTAGAGGGAGGTTATATTTTTGAGGGAAATAATAGCTGTTGAAGCTAGAGAAGTGCTTGATTCTAGAGGTAATCCCACGGTGGAAGCAGAAGTGGAAACAGCTCTAGGGGTAGTAGGCAGTGCAATGGTGCCATCTGGAGCTTCTACTGGTGCCCATGAAGCCGTAGAACTTAGAGATGACACCCATGACAGGTACCTGGGCAAAGGAGTCCAGAAGGCGGTCGGAAATGTAAACCAGGTGATTGCGCCAGAAATTATAGGCTTAGATGTCACCGACCAGGTTGAGATAGATAAAACCATGACCAATCTGGATGGAACGGAAAATAAAAGTAACCTGGGAGCAAATGCTATCCTGGGCGTATCAATGGCTGTAGCAAGGGCGGCTGCTGACAGTCTTCAATTACCTTTGTACAAATACCTTGGTGGTGTTTCAGCCAGGACCATGCCTGTGCCTATGCTTAATATACTTAATGGGGGGGAACATGCAGACAATAATGTAGACCTACAGGAGTTCATGATTATGCCTGTAGGAGCTGAGGATTTTCCCCATGCACTAAGGATGGGGACGGAGATATTCCATGCCCTCAAGAAAGTTCTAAAAGAGAAGGGTCTTGTGACTTCTGTAGGTGATGAAGGAGGCTTTGCCCCGGATCTAAAGTCCAACCAGGAAGCCCTGGAAATGCTGATGAAGGCAGTAGAGGCAGGAGGTTATGAACCTGGACGGGAAATAAAATTTGCAATCGATGCAGCTGCAGCTGAATTATATGACAATGGAAAGTACAACCTAAAGGGTGAAGGTAAAACCCTGGACAGTAGTGAAATGAGCAGTTATTATAAGAAGCTCACGGAAGAATACCCCATAATTTCAATTGAAGATCCCCTAGACGAGGATGACTGGGATGGATGGGAAGAGTTGACGGCAGAGCTTGGAAGCAAGATACAATTGGTGGGAGATGATCTTTTTGTCACCAATACCGAAAGGCTTCAAAAAGGAATAAAAAATAAAGTGGCAAATAGCATATTGATAAAGTTGAATCAAATAGGTACCATCACTGAAACCATGGAAGCAATAGATATGGCCAAAAAAGCCTCTTACACATCTGTCATATCTCACAGGTCTGGAGAAACTGATGATAGTTTCATTGCAGATCTGGCTGTTGCCGTTAATGCAGGTCAGATAAAAGCAGGTGCACCCTCTAGAATGGATAGGGTGGCAAAGTACAACCAATTATTGAGGATTGATGAAAAACTCTTTGAATTTTCAAAATATAGTGGTATGGATGCTTTTTTTAGCCTAAACTGGAAATAAAACTATCTAGTTGAGGCTGGTTTTGTTGCTTTTACAATATTTATTGTGTTAAAATGTAAAATATCGTACAAGATCTATTATTATATACGCCAAATCTTAAGGGGGTGGGTTGGTGTACATTTTTCTGGTAGTATTGCATGTTATTTTATCTCTAGTTTTGATTGCGTCTGTACTCTTGCAATCCGGTAAAAGTGCCGGGTTATCAGGAGCAATAGCAGGGGGAGCTCAGAGCTTTGTTGGTAAGAAAAAGGGTATAGACGATCTTTTGAGCAAGGTGACCACGATAACAGCTATCTTATTTATCGTCAATTCGATTTTACTGGCTGTTGTCCAGGTGTAATTTTTGTTTTTTTTAATGGGGTTAGTTTGTGGGTTGGTTAAACAATGGTCAATCTATTAAGTAAAGCCAAAATTATAAGGGGGGAACAAAAAACATGGAGATGGATCCCAGAATATGGATCGCACCTGTATGTGGTATCATCGGGTTGATATTTGCCTTTTACTTGATCGGTAAAGTCAACGCAAGGCCACAGGGTACAGAGAAGATGAAGGAACTATCAGAAGCAGTACAAGAAGGAGCTTCAGCATTTCTAAGAAGGGAGTACACTAACCTGGCAGTTTTTGTGGCAGTAGTATTTGTCATTATTTTTATCTTAATCAGTCTTGGAACGGCTATTTCATTTTTGGTTGGAGCTTTGTTTTCCGGAACTGCAGGATTTATAGGTATGAATGTTGCCACAAGAGCCAATGCAAGAACTGCCAATGATGCCAGAACCAGTTTAAATGCTGCCTTAAAGACTGCTTTTTCCGGTGGTTCTGTTATGGGATTGTCAGTTGTTGGTCTAGGTATTCTTGGTCTAGGAATATTGTTTTTGATTTATAGACAACCGGACATAGTAAATGGTTTTGCCCTGGGTGCTAGTTCTATAGCACTTTTTGCACGTGTTGGAGGAGGAATATACACCAAGGCAGCTGATGTTGGAGCCGACCTTGTAGGAAAGATTGAGGCAGGTATTCCCGAAGACGACCCCAGAAACCCAGCTGCAATAGCTGATAACGTGGGAGATAATGTTGGTGACGTTGCAGGAATGGGCGCAGACCTGTTTGAGTCTTTTGTCGGGTCGATCATTGCGGCGACAAGCCTTGGCTTGGTCTTTTATGGCCCTGAAGGAGTATTGCTGCCAATTGCAATCGGTTCTGTTGGTGTTATTGCCAGCATCATAGGTTATTTCTTTGTTAATGTTAAAGAAGGCCAAAAGCCAGCTTCTGCCCTAGAAAGGGGAACTATTGTCAGTGCTATTATACTTTTAATTGCTGCTTTTTTCTTAACCGACTACTTACTTGGAGAACTAGGACCGTTTTTTGCAATAATTGCTGGATTAATCGCCGGAATCCTGATTGGCAGGATTACTGAATATTATACCTCTGATCATTACAGCCCTACAAGGAGCATCGCAGAGCAATCTCAAACGGGAGCAGCTACCAATATTATCGGTGGTGTAGCTGTGGGTATGAAGAGTACAGCACTTCCTATCTTAGTTATTGTAGCAGCTATCTATATAGCCCATGCTTTGGCTGGATTGTTTGGAATAGCCATTGCTGCTGTTGGGATGCTTGCCACTGTGGGTACTACTATTGCCATTGATGCTTACGGCCCAATTGCTGACAACGCCGGTGGTATTGCAGAAATGGCAGACCTTGAACCTGAGGTCAGGGATATAACCGACGAACTTGATTCAGTTGGAAATACAACAGCAGCTATCGGAAAAGGTTTTGCCATCGGTTCAGCGGCTTTGACTGCTCTGGCTCTATTTAGTGCCTATACCGAAGCTGTTGGAGTTGAATACATCGATCTTACAAGCGCACCCGTTATAATTGGTCTGCTTATTGGTGGAATGATGCCCTTCTTGTTCTCAGCCCTTACCATGGAAGCCGTTGGTAAAGCTGCTAACGAAATGATTGAAGAAGTAAGAAGGCAATTTAAAGAAAAACCTGGAATAATGGAAGGTACCGAGAAACCTGATTACACCAGGTGTGTTGATATAAGTACAGCTGCTGCCCTGAAGCAGATGATAGTGCCTGGACTTATGGCTGTAATTGTCCCTGTTGTCATTGGTCTGTTTCTTGGAGCGGAAGCTCTGGGTGGTCTACTGGCAGGAGTACTTGCTTCAGGTGTTATGATGGCGATTTTCATGGCCAATGCCGGTGGAGCCTGGGATAATGCCAAGAAATACATTGAAGCAGGAAATTATGGCGGTAAAGGTACAGAAACCCATGCTGCTTCAGTTGTTGGTGATACTGTCGGGGATCCCTTTAAGGATACTTCTGGCCCAAGTATCAATATTCTGATTAAGTTGATGAGTATAGTTGCTCTAGTTTTTGCTCCATTGTTTTTATAAGAATTATTTTGCTAGCTGCTAATAATTTCAGGAATATCGATATCCAACAGAGGTCGTAACAGCAGAAGTTGCGGCCTCTCCTTTTTATAAAATAACGTATTAATAATAAAAACTTAAAACTTACCTCCATATACTGCAGCAGTAAAATAAATCAGTTATTTTCATTACTGGTTAGTATGTTAATTATAAAAGGAGGAAATAATTATGGATAGAGAGGAAGCGTTGAGTTTTCTTAAAGAAAACGTTAAAAACGAGAATTTGATCAAGCATTCCCTTGCCGTAGAAGCAGTTATGAAAAAGCTTGCAAAAAGATTTAATGAGGATCAAAACAAATGGGGGATAGCGGGCCTGCTTCATGATGTTGATTATGAAAAGACAAAGGACACACCTGAAAAGCACAGCATAATAAGTGCACAAATGTTAGAGGAAAAAAACTTGGATCAAGACATGTGTTATGCTGTAAAGGTACATAATGATATTCACGAGCTTCCTAGAAGTAACAATCTTGATAAAGCCCTCTATTGTGCAGATCCTGTTACGGGTTTGATCGTAGCTTCAGCCTTGATTCATCCCGATAAGAAGCTGGATTCTATAGACCTGGAGTTTTTGGTCAACAGGTTTAATGAAACTTCTTTTGCTAAAGGGGCCAAAAGAAGTCAAATTGCTGCTTGTGAGGAAATCAATCTGGAGCTGGAAGAATTTCTGGAGTTGTCCCTTGAAGGTATGCAGGAAATTTCCGATTCCCTGGGTTTATAAGACCAAAGCAAAGAATAGATTGAAAGGAGAGATATATAAATAATATCATGACTTTTAGAGATAAAATTATTTCTTATATGAAGAATGAAGCTTCTAAGCCTGTTAGCTTTCAGGAGTTGAAAAATGTTATGGAGGTAAATAAAAAAAAGCAGGCTAAGAGGCTAAACAAGTTGTTGGAAAAGTTAATTGAAGACGGTCAGGTAGTGAGGACAAGGCATGGATACTACGGTGTGCCTGAGCGGATGAATTTAGTAAAAGGTACCATCCAGGGCAATTCTAAGGGGTTTGCATTTTTGCTCCCAGAAGAAGGTGGCAATTCCGATGTTTTTTTAAGCCCTAATGACCTTAATGGTGCCTTGCATGGGGATAAGGTTGTGGCAAGGGTTCACAAAAAAGAACACGATGACAAAAGGCCTGAAGGTGAAGTTGTTAGGATTCTTGAAAGGGGACTAAAAGAGGTCGTAGGGATTTTTGAAAAAAATACTTCATATGGATTTGTAATCCCGGATGATAATAGATATTTTAAGGATATCTTTGTAGGTAAAGAATCCATAAAAGATGTTAAACACGGGGAAAAAGTTGTGGCTAAAATTGTTGAATGGCCTAAACATCCTAAAAAAAGCCCGGTAGGTGTTATAGAAAAAGTTATTGGAGATCCTGGGGATCCAGGAGTAGATGTTACATCCATAGTTTATAAATACGGGATGTCCTTGGACTTTCCCCAGCAGGTGGAAGAGTTTTTGGATAAAATCCCGGATGAGATAAGAGAAGAAGATAAGGAAGGCAGAAAGATGCTCCAGGATAAAACCATTATAACCATTGATGGAGCTGATGCAAAGGATTTAGATGATGCTGTCTCATTGGAAAAGCAGGAAAATGGCAATTATAAACTTGGTGTACACATTGCTGATGTTAGCTACTATGTGAAGGAAGGAACCCCTCTTGATTTGGAAGCACGGGAGAGAGGTGCTAGTGTGTACCTGGTAGATAGAGTGCTGCCAATGCTTCCGCCTAAACTATCAAATAATATCTGTAGTTTAAATCCGAAAATCGAAAGACTATGCCTTAGCGCACTGATAGAGTTTTCTCCCAAGGGAGAAGTCCTATCTTATGAATTCACTCCAAGCGTGATAAAAACCAATCACAGGATGACTTATGACGAGGTAAATGAGATTTTTGCTAGAAATAATGAAGAAGTTGAGAAGGAATTTTTCGATGTTACAGATATGTTATGGGCCATGAAGCATTTGGCAGAGCTACTTAGAAAACAAAGGTTTTCCCAGGGAGCGATAGATTTTGATTTCCCTGAGCCAGAGGTGATCCTTGATGAAAAGGGTAAACCTACTGATATCAAGCTTAGGCCCCGGGGGCCGGGAGAGAGATTGATCGAGGAATTCATGCTGATAGCAAACAAGGTGGTGGCTACTTTCTTTTTTGAATCGGGCTATCCTTTTGTCTACAGAGTGCATGAAGACCCCGATGAAGATAAGGTGAGTGATTTTAGAAGGTTCGTGCAAAAATTCGGCTACAATCTCCCCAAAGTAAAAGATGGAATGCATCCCATTCATTTTCAAAATCTTTTGGAAGAGGTTAAGGATACTAAAGAAGAAAGGCTTATCAGTTCCATGATGCTTCGTTCCATGAAACAGGCCAGGTATGCTACAGAAAATTACGGCCATTTCGGACTTTCTTTTCAAAATTATACCCACTTCACTTCTCCAATCAGAAGATATCCTGATCTGGTCGTTCACAGGCTGATAAGGGAAACTCTAAATAAAAAAGAATTGAAAAAGTCCAGAAAGAAAAGATTACAAGAAAAATTGAACAAAATTGCCTACCACTCTTCTTTGAGAGAACAAGAAGCAACGCAAGCAGAAAGAGAATCCGTAGATCTAAAAATGGCAGAATACATGGAAAGATATATTGGAGATGAATTTGAAGGTATAATCAGTGGTGTCACTTCTTTTGGATTATTCGTTGAACTCCCCAATATGGTGGAAGGACTTGTCCATGTAAGTTCTATGACAGATGACTATTATAATTTTGATGACTCCCTTTTTGCCCTCAGGGGAGAAAGGACGGGCAAAACCTTTAGAATAGGTGATGAGGTAAGAATTAGAGTGATTGAAGTGGTGAAAAGTGAGCAGAGCGTGGACTTTGAACTGGTGGAGAAGCATTAAAACAAAAAGCATTTAGGTAATCGTTTGCGACGGGGTGATTATGTGGATAAAAGCAAAATTGGAAAAGCGGCCATTGTCCTTTCTCTTACCGAAACCAGGGAAGAAGAGGAAGAATTAAAAAAAGAATACTGGTCCCAGGGTTTAATGTGTACAGCCACAGGCATTGGAGGAGAAAGCAACAGTATAAATCAAAAAATAAATGGAGCGGTTACAAGTGCTTGTTTTAATAATACTATAATAACCAAGGATAAAAAAGAAGTACATGCTGTGATTCATGCTACTCAGGAAGCAAAAGAAGGTTTCTTGCTTCATGCTCCCACTGGTGCCAATGTGGTGTTAAAAGCAGCTGTGGTAAGGTATGAAGATTGGCTGGCTGTAGCCATATATGGTTATTCGGCCATGCACTCCATTACAAATCATGAAAGGGCAGGACTTGGGATAATGCATCTTTGAAAAAATTTTTAGTTTTTCTTGCAATATAATTTGGATTGTGATATGGTTAACGTGTAGGGTCAAGTGAGAGTTAAGATTATCTTAGTGATTAATAGTGATGTGCCCTGCGAAAAAGGAAGAAAATATTAACTAGCTGGTGTTTACATTTTTAGCGATTATTCTGGTTAAATAATTCTGTTTAAGTTAATATGACATAAAAAATTAAAATTAATATTGAGTGAGAAGAAGTGAGCTAAGTTAATGGCTCACTTTTTTGTTTTTTTGGACTTCCTTAATTTAACAATGTCTCAGGTCTTCAAAATTTATAAGTAAGGGGTGAATTTAAGTTGAGTTATGGTTTTATGGGCAAGATTAAGCTTGTTGATCTTGCCAAGGGAGAAGTTACTGATAGGCTTGTAGAGGAAGAAGATTTTAGAAAGTATTTAGGTGGAAGCGGTCTTGCGGGAAAAATTCTGTACGAAGAATACAATCACCTAGTAGATCCATTAAGTGAAGAGAACCCGATTATTTTTATGACAGGACTGTTGACAGGGACTAATGTTCCGGCTTCAGCCAAATGTTCAGTGGTTACCAAATCCCCCTTAACGGGTTTATGGAGCGAGTCAACCGTTGGGGGTCAATGGGGAAATAAGTTAAAGTCATGTGGAATTGATGGAGTTATTATTACAGGCAAAGCAAAGGGTCCTGTGTACCTTTGGATTACTGAAGAGGGCATAGAAATTAAGGATGGAGCTCATCTAATGGGGAAAAATGTTTATGGAACAGCTGAAGAATTAAAAGAAGAAACGGATGAAAAAGCTGAGGTAGCAGCGATTGGGCCTTCAGGAGAAAAATTAAGTGCTCTTGCAGGAATAATGATAGGAGGAAAAGAGACTAGAGCTGCGGGCAGAGGAGGCCTCGGGGCTGTCATGGGGGCAAAAAATGTTAAAGCTCTTGTGGCCGGGGGAAATAAAAAGCCGGAGATCTATGACTCAAAAAGTTTAAAAGCTCACCTAAAAGAATTTCGTCCGTCTTTGAGAGAAAAAACTAAAGGACTTCATGATTACGGTACTGCCGGAGGTGTGCAAACAGTAGAGGCGAATGGTGATTTGCCGATAAAAAACTGGACTCTTGGTAGCTTTGAAGAAGGTGCAGCCAAAACCTGTGGACAGTATATGGAGGAAAAAGGAATTACAGTCTCACATCATACCTGTAGTAGTTGCCCTATTAGATGTGGCAAAGATGCAAGGGTAGATGTAGGTCCATTTAAGGGTGATGTTGGTCACGGTCCTGAATTTGAAACCTGTGCAGCTTTTGGCTCCAATATTTATAACGATGATATTAATTACCTGGTAGCTGCCAATGACATGTGCAATAGATTTGGTCTTGACACTATAGAGACTGGTAATACTGTCGCTATGGCTATGGAATGTATAGAACATGAAGTTATTACCACAGATGATTTGGACGGGATTAACCTTAGTTGGGGAAATGGGCCGGCTTTGCTTGAATTTATTCAGTATCTGGCAGAGATGAAAGGTAATAGTGCTAAACTATTTGGAAATGGGGTAAAGGCAGCAGCAGAAAAGCTAGGTGGAATAGCAGAAGAATTTGCCATTCATGTTAAAGGAATGTCCTTTGCTTTTCATGATCCAAGGGCATTTACCAGCATGGCTGCAAACTATGCTACTGCCAATAGAGGAGCTTGCCACCTTGAAGCTTTGACTTACTTTTCAGAAGCTGGTGGAATGCCTACTGAGCCCTATGGATTTAATAAAGAAATAGAAAAGAGAAGTGATGAGAATAAAGCCGAACTATGTGTAATTATGCAGGATTACATGAATAACTATAACGCCCTGGGACTTTGTAAATTTATAGGTAGAGGAGGAACTACTCCGGATGATATGGTTACCTGGATCAATTCTGTCACAGGTTGGGACATGAGTGTTGAAGAGCTTAGAAAAGCCGGAGAAAGGCTTCACAATTTGAAAAGAATGTATAATGTAAGGCTTGGCATTTCGAGAAAGGATGATCACCTGCCGCCAAGACTAGAGTGCCATGATCGTAAAACTGGAGCAGCAGCTGGAATACTCCCCCATATGGGCAAGTTGTTGAGCGAGTATTACAGCCACAGAGGATGGAGCGAGGAAGGCATCCCTACAGAAGAGAAGCTTGTCTCCCTTTCTTTGGATCACCTGGTTAGAGATTTAGGTAAAGCTAAGGCGAGTGTGAAATAAGCTTAAATATGAATGTTTTTAAATTTACTAACTTCAAAAAGGAGGTTTATTTTAAAATGACTTATGAATTTTTAGCGCCCAAAAGTATTATTTATGGTGAAGGTGCAGTGGAAAACTCTGGAGAAAAACTCAAGTCCCTGGGTACTAAAGCTTTGATAGTAACAGATCAGGTTATGACAGATCAGGGGTATTTAGATCAATTGACTGATATTTTGACTTCAGTAGGCCTTGAATACACATTTTATAAAGAAGTAAACGATGAACCTACTGATGAAATGGTGGAAAAAGGACTTGAAATCTATAATGATAACAAGTGTGACTTTATAGTTTCTCTTGGTGGGGGTAGTCCCATTGATGCTGCTAAAGCAATTGGCTTGATGGTAATGAATCCTGGCAAAATAACTGATTATATGGGTCTTGAAAAGGCTCAATACGATACACCACCTCAAGTTGCTATTCCTACCACTGCGGGTACAGGCTCTGAGGCTACAAAGTTCACTATCATTACAGACACCAAAAATAATGTCAAGATGCTCATAGGTAGTTCATATGTAGTCCCTGATGTAGCAATTGTTGATCCTGTCCTTACCTATACCGTCCCTAAAGGAATTACTGCAGCTACCGGTATTGATGCTTTGACCCATGCTATAGAATCTTATACTTCAGTTAAAAACCAGCCTCTTACTGATAACATGGCTTTATCTGCTATTAATAGAATCTCAAAGTATTTGCGAAGAGCATGGGCCAATGGAGGAGATAAAGAAGCTAGAGACCAAATGATGCTTGCTTCCTTAGAAGCGGGTATGGCCTTTGGAAACTCTTCTGTAACTATAGTTCACGGTATGAGTAGACCTATAGGTGCAATCTTCCATGTTCCCCACGGGATATCTAATGCAGTGCTTTTGCCTGCTTGTATGGAGTTTGCCGTTCTTGGAATTCCTGAAAGATTTGCCAAAGTTGCAGAAGCAATGGGAGTAAATACAGAGGGTCTAAATGACTTAGAAGCAGCTAGAGCAGGTGTAGAAGAAGTCAAAGGACTTTGTAAAGACATAGAGATTCCTACTATTACAGAACTTGGAGTAAATCAAAGCAAGTTTATGGAAAGGGTAGAAAAGATGGCTACTGATGCTCTTGCTAGTGGCAGTCCAAACAATACAGCAAGAAAGCCTTCTGAAGAGGAAATCGTGGATATATACAGACAGTGCCTATAAATTAAGCGGCTGTTACAAAGACATGTTTTTAACAGTAACAGGTGGTGTTATATAAAATGGCCGAGATTAAAGCGAAGGTAATGTTGAAAGGTGGACTTGAATGGCTCGCCAAAGAAAAAAAACGCGAGATTATAGTAGAAAAAAGTGGTATGACACTAGAGGAAGTACTAAAAGAGTATAATATTCCCCTGGAGCAAATTCAGTTTGCCATGAAGGGAGACAGTATGGTAGACCTTTCTTACAAGTTAGAAGATGGGGATGAAATTGCAGTGGTTCCCATAATTGAAAGTGGCTAAAAAGTGAATAAATGAATGAATATAAGATTATTTGTGTCAAGGAGGAGAGTAGTAAGATGGATATGGCTTTGTCAGGATTAAAAGTACTGGATTTGACGAGGGTGTTAGCTGGTCCCTTTTGCACCATGATTTTGGCTGATCTGGGTGCAGAAGTTATAAAAATTGAACGCCCGGAAACGGGTGATGATTCTAGAGCTTTCGGTCCTTTTATTGGAGATGAAAGCATGTATTTTAACGGGATTAACCGCAATAAGAAAAGTGTAGAGTTGAATTTGAAAGCTGAAGAAGATAGAGAAGTTTTTATGAAAATGGCAAAGGAAGCAGATGTTCTGGTAGAAAATTTCCGTCCAGGATCCATGGAAAAATTAGGATTCTCTTACGAGGAGCTAAAAAAAGTAAACCCTACGTTAATATATGCCACAAGCTCAGGCTTTGGCCACAGTGGCCCCTATAGCGATAGGCCTGCCTATGATTTGATAATACAGGCCCTTGCGGGGACCATGAGCATTACAGGCCATCCAGATGGCCCTCCGACAAAAGTAGGTAGCTCAGTGGCCGATATAATTGCTGGAATATATACTGCTGTAGGTATAACAAGCGCTTTATATTACAGGGAGCAAAAAGGCGAGGGACAGTTTGTTGATGTTAGCATGATGGACTGTCAGGTTTCTGTATTAGAAAATGCTATTGCCAGGTACTTTGCTACCGGTGAAAACCCGGGCAGAATAGGAAACCGTCATCCGTCTATTACTCCTTTTGCCATGTATAATACCAAAGATAGTCAGGTAATAATTGCAGCGGGAAGTGCTAAGCTATGGGAAGATTTTTGCAGGGCCATTGGAAAGCCAGAACTTTTAGAAGATGAGCGCTTTAAAGATAATAGGCTAAGAACCGAAAATGTCGAAGTCCTAGAAAAAATATTAGAAGAAGTTTTTGCAGAGAAGACTACTAGAGAATGGCTCGATATTCTTGAAGGGCACTCAATTCCCTGTGCACCTGTCAACGAAATAGAAGATGTAGTTAATGATCCCCAGATAAAAGCAAGAGAGATGATTCAGGAAATTGAGCATCCAAAATTAGGGAAGGTCAAGCTTCCCGGTATACCCATTAAATTTAGTAAAACCCCGGGAAAAATAAGAAAAGCAGCACCTTCTCTGGGGGAAAACAATAAAGAATATAAAGGAGAAAATGAATCCTTTTTAAATTAGACTTTAGACTTTTTGTTACAGTAAATATGACACAGGTGGTGACTATCTATGACGCAAGAAGAGAATGGGAAAAAAAGTATCAAGATCCTGGAGGAAAAAAGGGATAAAAATATAGCCGGCGGCGGTACCAAGAGGATAGAAAAACAACACGCTAAGGGGAAAATGACCGCCAGGGAGCGGATAGAATCCCTACTGGACAAAGATAGCTTTATGGAGGTTAATTTATTTGTCAGGCACCGCTGTACAGACTTTGGTATGGATGAAGTTGAGACACCGGGAGAAGGAGTAGTAACCGGATATGGTACCATTGACGGGCGCCTGGTTTATGTTTTCGCCCAGGATTTCACCGTCCAGGGTGGTACCCTTGGTGAGATGCACGCCTACAAGATTTGCCGTGTAATGGACCTTGCCATGAAGTCCGGCGCTCCAGTGATCGGCCTAAACGACTCTGGAGGTGCTAGGATTCAGGAAGGGATAGATGCCCTTA
>CAZCIZ010000019.1:0-37588 GCA_964498995.1 uncultured Clostridia bacterium
TAATTTTAGTGCGGCAGTATATTCCGATACTAAAAAGTTTTTATTAATACATCTACGGAACGGGTACACGAAGTTTAATCGTAAATACTTGTGTTTTATTGATAGATTGCTTGCTAAATACCAACGCTCACAAGGATTTGCAAAATCCATGTATTAATAATAAAAACTTAAAACTTATCTCCATATACTGCAGCAGTAAAATAAATCAGTTATTTTCATTACTGGTTGTGGTGTGAAAAGGCAAAAACATGAAAAGTTAGTAAATTATTTTGAAGTCTCATGTGTAGGGGTGGTATAATATTATTACTGGCAATATTATTATTAAACAAACCGGGGTGATTGCATTATGACATTGACGTTAGGAATTGATGTTGGCGGAACACATACTGATTCAGTCCTGATATCTAAAGATAAGGTACATAAAAAAGCTAAAATACCTACCAATCATGATGACCTCCTTGATTCCACTATTCAAGCTATAGAGAAGATCTATGATCCCCAGCTTTGCAAAGATATTCAAAGAATATGTATTAGCACTACTTTATCTACTAATGCTATCGTAGAAAACAAGTATGACCGAGTTGGCCTTTTAATAATACCTGGGCCTGGATTATCACCATCTGACCTTCCCTTTTCTGAAAATTCGAAAGTGTTGGGTGGTTATGTAGATCATAGGGGCAAGATAATCGAAAATGTTAATGAGGCAGAAATTCGATCTTCTGTTAGAGAACTTATTGATGATGGGATTGAGTATCTTGCTGCAGCAGGCAAGTTTTCCAACAGAAATCCTGAATTGGAGAAAAAAATAGAAAAAATAGTACTGGAAGAATTTCCAGAGATAAAGTACATTTCTCTAGGTCATAGAGTAGCAGGGAGATTAAACTTTCCCCGAAGGATATCAACTTGTTTTTTTAATGCTGCAATTTACAGAATACACACACAATTTGTAAAATCAATCAAGAATTCACTTACTAACTTAAATATAGATGCTCCCACCTTTATTCTAAAAGGCGATGGCGGTACTTTTGGCCTTGAAGATTCTAAAGAACATTGCGTACATACAATATTATCGGGGCCTGCTGCAAGTATCCTAGGTAAGATGGCTTTGACAGGAGAACATGAACTAGCATTTTTACTTGATATAGGTGGGACAACCACCGATATAGGCTTGATGTTAAATGGGTCTCCAGTTTTTAAACCCAAGGGCACTGAAATAGGAGGATATAAAACCAGTGTTAGAGGTTTGTACTCAAATCCTCTTGGGATAGGTGGAGATAGTGCCGTTATAGTTAACGGTGATAAATTGAAAATTGGTCCAGAGAGAAAAGGACCTCCTGTAGCATATGGTGGTGACCTTCTTACGCCTACTGATGCAGCTATATTTCTAGACAATGAAGAATTTAAAAAGTTTGAAGAAAAAGATAAAAATAATATTCAAAGGGAGATCAGCCGGGTAGCAGGGGAGCTAAATCTATCCCCGACAGAAGCGGCTGAAAAGATAATGGAACAAACATCGAAAAAGGTAGGAGACAAGATGCTGGAAATTTCTAAAACTTTAAGCAACCAACCTGTTTATACCGTGAAAGAAGCTTTAGAACCTTTTAAATTAGATGTGAATAAGGTGGTAGGAATAGGAGGTCCTGCCCACTTGTTACTTCCATATATTGCCAACTATCTCGGGTCTGAATATATTTTGTCTCCCCATTATGATGTGGCTAACGCCATAGGTGCTGGTGTTGCAAGGCCTACTACAGTTGTTACGTTACATTGTGATACTGCATCTAAGTATTATGTGATACCAGAGCTTGGGATTAAAAAGGAGCTCAAGGATTTAGAGGAAGGATTAAATATGGAAAAGATGATTGAAATTGCCAGGGATGCGATTAAAGAAAGGGCAAGACAGAGAAAAGGTTATGATGAAATTGATGTTGAAAAAGATACTGAAATAACTTACACTGAAGAGTTTAATGTAGTGAGAGATTTTACAACCGTTGGAAAGATATATGAGCTAGGTGCTCAAATCAAACCTGGCCCTGTGTTTTCCTTAAAAAACCTATAAAGTTTTTACTGATTAGCGAAATAACAATATCTAGATTGGTAGGTGATAACCTTGGTAAAAGCAAAAAATAAGACAAGCCTATTATTTTTTCCGGCATTTGATTGGGCTATTTCTCCTAATCACCCTGAAAGAGAGGAGAGACTATTATACACAAGAGACCAAATTTTTGAGGAAGGTTTGATGGACCTGGATGAGATTATTGAGTATCCTCCAGCTGTTGCTAACTTAGAAGATATAATCAAGACTCATGTTTGTGTTACAGAACCTGAAGACATTCTCACCGAATCACATTTGATTTCGGCAGGAAGCTGTAAAGCCATCGCCGATTCTGTCATAAAGGGAGAGGTTGATAAAGGGTTTGCCCTAGTAAGGCCTCCTGGTCATCATGCTATGATGATAACCCATGGTGCCAGGGGATTTTGCAATATCAATATTGAGGCTGTTATGGTGGAGTATATACGTGATAACTATGATATTAATAAAATAGCTATTATTGATACTGATGCCCATCATGCCGACGGAACACAGGATATTTATATTAATGATCCAGATGTCCTCCATATTTCTGTTCATCAGGATGGAAGAACGATCTTTCCTGGGACAGGTTTTCCTAATGACTTAGGAGGTCCCGGTGGTTTTGCCCGCACCCTAAATATACCTGTTCCTACAAATACAACTGACAAGGGTTTGATGTACATTATGGACAAGTTGATAGAGCCGGTTTTGGATGATTTTCAACCTGATTTGATTATAAATGCCGCTGGTCAGGATAATCACTTTTCTGATCCTTTAACCATGATGAATATTACTGCCCAGGGATATGCAGAGCTAACCAGTCGCTTGGACCCAGATATTGTAGTATTAGAGGGAGGCTATTCTATTGAAGGAGCCCTTCCTTATGTCAATTTAGGGATAATACTGGCCCTTGCAGGATTGGATTATAGTCATGTCAAAGAGCCTAACTTAGAAGACTATAATATCACAACTTCACCCAGGGTAATGGACATGATAATTGATAATGTAAAACACTTAAATGAAGTATATTTTGCCAGGGATCAGATAGATTTAAATGAATATTTTGGCAGTAAGGACAAGTACACTAAAAAAAGAAATGTTTTTTATGATACAAGCGGTTTTTTAGAAAAACAGCAGGATGAATTTTTGAAATGTGATAATTGTAGTGGGATCAGGATTACCGAATCTAGCGTATATGGTCGTGACCATGTTATAGCTGTTGTCATACCTCGTAAGGCTTGTGGGGGTTGCATAAAAAAGGCTGATTATTTGATCAATGATTTTACAGCTTTTTTTGAAAAATACGATTATGTCTACCTTCAAGATCATGCCAGAAAAAATTACATCAGATTCCCTGAATATAAGTTCTAATCCATCCATATTTGTGATATAATTATTATTATGAATAATAGTTTTATTTATATTCTTTTAGGTAGGAAGTAAATAATATTTTCTTCCTACCTTTTTTGTAAACTTGAAGGAGGAATTAAAGATGACGGTAAAAATTTTTAAAAACGGAAACATGTTTGACGGTAAGGAAAAGAGGTTAAAAAATGATGTTTTTATTGTAGTTGAAAACGATAAAATCACAAAGGTGATGGAGAATGTAAGCGAAAACAAGAGTTTAACCATGATGGAAAAATACCCTGAAGCTCAAGTCTATGATCTTGAAGGTAATATTTTATTGCCAGGACTTATAGATAGCCATATTCACCTTGATCAGCATGGGATGGCAAACACTTATGATGAAAACCTATTTGAAAATAAATTAAGATCTATTAGGGCTGCAAAGGAGATGGAGCAAACTTTATGGCAAGGTTATACCACTGTCAGAAATGCTGGCTCTGTTAACTGGATAGATATAAGTGTGAAAGAAGCAGTTGAAAAGAAAATTATTAAAGGGCCAAGAATTTTGGCATGTGGAAAGATTTTATGCATCACATCACCTGGTTCTGAATATTTTAAAGGCTTGTATGAAGAGGTTGATGGATATGACGGATTCAAACTAGGAGCTAGGGAACAGTTAAAACGCGGTGCGGACTTATTGAAAATAATGGCGACAGGGGCGATTATGAACCCCGGTGGTGTAGCTGGAGCAACACAGCCCGATGTGGAAGAGATACGGGCCGTGGTAGAAGAAGCGGACAAGTTGAACAAGAAAGTTGCTGCTCATGCCCATGGGGCAGAAGGTATAAAGAACTCTATTAGGGCTGGTGTCCATAGCGTTGAACACGGTACCTTTGCCGATGATGAAGCTATAGAAATGCTTGTCAAAGAAAATGTATATTATGTTCCTACCCTTGCACCTGATTATTTTATGAATAAGCATGGCAAAGAAGGTGGAGTTGCAGGTTTTATGGTAGATGAAATCAAAAAGAAGAGGACAGCTCGCTTGGATAGAGTGAAGAGGGCTTTAGACGCTGGAGTAAAGGTTGCTACTGGTTCAGATGCTGGGACACCGTATAATTTTCAAGGTAAGAATGCTCACGAAATGGTCATAATGGTGAAGGAAGGTTTGATGACACCTCCTGAAGCCATTATCAGTGGTACTAGAATTTCGGCTGAAACATGTGATCTTGATCATAAAATAGGTACAATAGAAGAAGGTAAGCTGGCAGATCTTATAGTAGTCAGAGAGAATCCTCTAGAAGATATTGAGGTCTTGACTGATGAATCAAATATTTTGATTGTAATTAAAGAAGGAGAAATTATGAAAAATATCAAGTAAATTGACTTGTAATTTTTTTTTTGCTAAAATCTTTGGAAGGATAGCTTAAAAATTGTAATTACAATAAATTGGTTAAAGGAGTTGATTATTATGGAAAACCAAACAAAAAAAAAGATTTTGTTTATTTGCGATGAAAACGAAATTCCAATTATAGATGATAGCAACCAGGAAGCGGAAGACTATATAGTAGAGCTTGAAACATCAGACGATATTCTGTTAAGGGGAGTAAGGAACTACCTGGATGAAATGGTAACTTTGATCAAGGACAAGCCTGATAGGTATGATGGTATAGTTGGTACTAGAGATATGACCAGTGTTTTTTCTAACATCATCTGTGAAAAGACAGGTAAACCTGGAACTTCTGTGGAAAGTATGATTAACTGTCAGAACAAATATATTTCTAGGAGAATACAAAAAGATCACCTATCGGAGTACACACCCAAGTTTTGGCTGGATTCTAATTTTTTGAGAGAATTTCCGATGGAACCCCCTTTCTTTGTTAAGCCCGTTAGGGCCAATGTATCTTATCTGAGCCAATGGACACATTCCTATAACGAATTAAGGGAATTGATCAAGGATTATACGGTTGAACTTGCTCAGTACAATCAGTATTTTTTGGATGCAATTTTTGTAACTTCTCACATGGAAAATCAATTAAACTTGGAAACATGCAATAAATTTCTCTGTGAAGAGATAATGGAAGGTACACAGGTGACGGTTAATGGTTATGTCTACGGTGGTGAACCTTATAATTACGGAATTGTTAAAGCAGCTTTTCATGACGATGGTATCAGTTTTAGCCATCATGAATTTCCCTATGATATATCACCTCAATTAGAAGAGAAAATAAATCAGATATCATCTGAATTGGTTAGAGCACTAGGATTAAACAATACCTTCTATAACGTAGAATTAAGAGTTGATGAAGAAACAGAGAAGATTTATATAGTTGAGGTTAATAGTAGGGCCGCGTTTCAGTTTGCTAAAATGATTGAATCAGTGACGGGTATTAATATGATAGAGTGGCTTTGTGATCTCTCTGTAGGAAAAGAGCCCAGGGAAATCAGTGAAGAAAGAAAAAAACAAACTTACAAGTACTGTTATAACTTCGAATTGAGAAAGTTTTCGGACCATGAAATTGTCAGGACTCCAATGGCAACAAATTTAGAAGGATTAAACAGGCAGTATCCAGAAGTTGCAATCAAGAATCTGGTTTATGCCAATACCAAGTTATCTGATTATAAGCAAAACCCAAATAGTTTTCGGTATAGTATCCTTGATGTTCCAGGTAACAGTAGAGAGGAGATTATGAAAAAATACGAAATCATAGTTGATAATCTTGGGTATGAATTCGAAGAAGCTATTTGAGGATTGTGCTGGAAAACTAAAGCTGGCCCTGTTACTATAATTTTGGGGTCAGCTTAAATTTATTATAATTAACAGCATAAAAAATGGAGGGAATTAATATGATATTAAGCCAGCTAAGCTCTATGCCCCCCTATAAAACATTCACCTATATCATAGGTTGCAAAAATTCTTTGGAGGGCGCAGTTATAGATCCTTCCGCAGATGTTGATTCCATCATTGATGAGATAAATTCCACCGGAGTAAATCTGAAATATATAATCAACACCCATAACCACCCTGATCATACAGTTGATAATTATAAATTGAAACAGGCTACTAAAGCAAAAATTATCCAACATAAAAACTCTTCAGCAGGGGATGTCAAGATAACTGACAAAGAAATAATTTCTTTAGGAGACCTTGAATTACACTTTTTCCATACACCAGGACATACTGACCATGATATATGCATTAAGGTGGGGAAAGAATTATTTACAGGGGATACCCTCTTTGTTGGCAAAGTAGGAGGAACTAAAGATAAAAATTGCGCAAAAACTCAATTTGAGAGCTTAAAGAGATTGATGGAACTACCTGAAGATGTTAAAGTGTGGCCTGGACATGATAATGGGTTTTATCAGAGTTCTACTATAGGATACGAAAAGAACAATAATCCTTTTTGTTTGAGATTACATGATTTTGATGAATTTTATTATTTAAAGGAAAACTGGCAAGATTTTAAAGAAAAACACGGCTTAATATAATCTCTGAACACATAAAGGGGACAGTTTTTAGGATGCATATGTTCTGGAAGTTCCAATTAAAAGTTAGGTTGGCTGCTAAGAGGGTGATTCTATGAAATCTTCTCTGATTAATATTAGAAGACTAGACCGGATAATGCCTGAATATGAAAGCTACCTGAATGGTGAAGGCAGGAAAATTATGCGGGAGAGAAAAAAGGTCGATGACTTTTTAAAAGTATATCTATTTGAAGAAGAAGCTATAGAAAGCTTGGATAAAGAAATACTAAAAAAATTGATTGATCAACTTTGGGTCTTTAGTGATTGTCAAGATAAGGAATATATTTTACATGAAATGCTTAAGTCAAGCTTTCATTCTATTAAGGAAAATTTCAAACTTTTGATTGATGAAAATAAATCAATTGCAGAAAGGTTTGATGAAGTTAATAAAAATATAAGGATGATCGACCAGGTCGCTTTATCAGAAATATTATCTTACTACGACAAAAATAAATATGCCATTTGGGATGATAAAATCATTGAAAGTCTTGCTTATCTTGGCGTGCCCAGTGAGAGACTTTCATTTGGAGAATTTCACAATCAAGGAAGAGGGTTTGAATTATATTGTGATTTATTAAATGAAATAGTAGCGGAAATCACCCATTATTATCCTAGAATAAGCACTGTATCCGACCTGGGCTTTTTTTTATTATTTATAACGGGCAAGGAATATATATATATAAAAGAAGACGATGATGAAATAGATCACGTTAGCAAAACTGAAGAGAACACAGATCTGATTAAAAATAAAGAACCTATAATAAAACAGGTCTTACAAATGGGATCGGAACTTGGTTTTGAAACTGATAGTAAAATCCAGCTTACTTCCCAATATACTTTAGATGCTACTTGGCAAGGTAAAATAGCAAATGTGGTTATAATTTATGCTTTTGAGGTGATAAAAAGCGATGCAAGGGTAAAACCAGTCACCGCTAAAATAGCAGATATCCTAAGGCTAGATCCTACAATTCAAAAGGTGATAATAATTTCATCTTTTAATCAGTATGAAAATGTCAAAGATAGTCTTCGTGAACATCATATCTCTGAGAATAGTATCGGCTATCTTAATGTGAATGATTTAAACAGAGCTCTTAGCTATTTGGAATCATTAAAAGGTATTCTTGATAATATTGGGTTAATGAAGTTTAACGGTTAAATAAATAAGTCAAGATTTCGGAGGTGGCCTAAATTTCCCAAAAATATAAAGGGATAATTTTTGACATGGATAATACTCTTTTATCTTCAAGAATAGATTTTGACAGAATGAAAGAGGAAATTTATGATTTCTTTTGTTCTAAAAATATCTTTGATGGCCAAGTTGAATTCTGTAATCATACGGTTTCTACTTTGCTTCAAAAAGCTAAAACTTCTAATGACTTAACCGAGGAAACTTATAAAGCTGTATGGTCGATAATCGAAAAAATTGAAAAAGAAGGAATGGAAGATGCTGACCTTGAACCTGATGTTGTGGAAACCCTTGAAAAATTATATCCCAACTACTTTCTGGTTATTCTAACTAATAATTCCTTTGAAGCTTCCATTTCTGCATTGAATAGGAATTCAATTAAAAATTATTTTAGCGAAGTAGTAACCAGGGATCATATAACTGAATTAAAGCCATCACCTACCGGAATATTATATATTTTGAGGAAATATTCTGAATTGGCTAGAAATAAATGGACAATGGTTGGAGATTCCTGGATAGATGGAAAAGCTGCAGCCGATGGAGGGATAGATTTTATCGGGTATAAGATAGATGCTGAAGATTTAAAAGATAAAGGAATCATGACAAAATATAGCATTGAATCTCTCCGGGAACTTTTGCAATATGTATAATAGGGTGAAAATCTGATGATTGTCGTTAAAGGTTTTGGGGCGGCGCAATGAATGTTTTTTTCGAGCATGTTGTTACTTATGTTGTGGATGTTACCGGACATGGCTTTGATAGCACTTTACTATCCACCTTTGTAAAGGATACTATTGATAATTATTTTGCCACAGTACACAAAGAAGGAGAACTTGTTACACCGGATAGAATTTTAGCTTATCTTAAGAATATTTTTTTAAAAGAAAATTATCCGGGTGATTATTTTGTTGCAATGTTTATAGGTGTTTTTGATTTGCAATTAAAAGAATTTATTTACAGCAGTGCCGGTTTACAGTATCCACCCCTATTGGTTAACTTAAAAAACGGTGATACAATTCTTATATATACCGACGGAATAGCAGAGCAAAAAAATCCACAGGGTGAAGAATACTTTACCAAATTTGTGGATTTAATAGAAAACAACCATTATCTAGAGCTTGAAGAGCTAAAAGAGAGTATAATTAATGATTTTAACAGGTTTATTAAAGGAAAGGACCTAGATGATGATGTAACACTGCTATTGTCCAAATTGCATATCTAACCACGTTCTTAGATAAGTATTATAAGGAGATCTTGGCTATGAGTTTTAAAGATAATGAAATTATAAAAAACAATCAGGGCAATATAGTGATAGAAAAATTACGCAAAATAAATGAATATACAATGAATTTAGTTGAGGTAGATAATTCACGCTTAACTGAAATCTATGAACGGGAAAAGTCCAAAGAAAAGTTATCGCCAATTATAGAACCCGAAATAGGTAGATTTTTAAGTTTTTACATCCGTTCAAAAAATTCAAGGCAGGTATTAGAGCTAGGTAGTGGGCCAGGGTATTCCACTATATGGCTTGGGGAAGCTTTAAGATCAACCGGTGGCTTTTTAACCTCAATTGAAATTGATCAAGAGAGGTTTGAACAAGCAAAAAAGAACGTTCAAGCTGCTGGGCTTAGTGCTATAGTAGAAATAAAGCTAGAAAATGCCCTTAGATTCTTGGAAGATTCAAGGTCTAGACCTAGCTTGTATGATCTAGTGTTTATCGATCTGGACAAGACCCTGTATCCAGAAGTAATAGATATATGTATCGAGATAACTTCAAAAAAGGGTATCATAATAGCTGATGATACCCTTTTTAAGCCTAAAGGTTTGAGAAATAAGGTCAGCGATCCTGTAGACAAATATAATAAAAAGGTATTTTCAGATAGTCGTTTGTACAGTACCATTTTACCTGTTGGGGACGGACTGACTCTTAGTTTGAAATTGTAAGAAAAACCAATTTTAACTGTATTTTTCGGCTAACTCCCCTACATAGGGGATCTTGAACTTTTCATTTTGATAAGCCTTGACCATCAATATTATCCACAAAATGAATGTGCCTATCCAAACTACTATGGATATAAAAGTGACTATGCTTACAAATACCATGGTAAAGCCACCAAGGAATATAGACAAGAGACCGAAAATTGTTGCCAAAATTGTGAGTAGAAGCTGCGCTACTGTGATGATTCCAAACACAATGATTGATTGCCAGGCATGAAATCTAACAAAGCTATTGCTTTCAATGAATAAAAAGATAATCCCTGTTATCCATCCTAGCACATAACATGCAAGGGCTGCTACATTTTTATCAATTCCTAGTTCAGTATTGTTACTTTTCGAAGTCATAGTATCTCCCTGGTTACTAATCCAAAGATTAAGTAACCTAGGTTTACACCTCCTTCAGTCTGGTTCTCTCTGTTCCTAATAAGAAATTTCTCCATTAGCTTGGTTAATTCCTTCACCTTATTAGATTATTTTTTACTTCCTGGGTAGGATTTAACAAGATTATGTCGAAAGGTACTTGGACAAGTTAAAAAAGTTTTGGGGGAGTGGAGGGTTTTTGAGAAAATTATTAGCCTTGTTGGCAGTAATTGTCGTGGTGTTTTCTGGGGTTTTAGGAATGTCTGGCTGTAAGGACGAAGGGGACAAAGATGTTGACATAGAAAAGAACAAAGAGATCCAAAACAAGCTTATAAGCTATAGACAGCCTTTGAATACCGATAAAGATCAAAAGTTTGATTATAGATTAAATGAAGATACATCCGTAGAAGAGGATTTTAAAAACTTTTGGTCTAAGTTTAGCATGGGAGATTATGACGGCGCGACCAAATTCCTTGATTCATCAATAAGCGATGATTGGAAAAATAATAACAAGGAAACTTACCGTAAAATCATGGAAAATGCTGAAGCAAATTTTTTAGGAGAGTATAGGATTGAGGAATATAATGGAACTGAAGGTAACTATGCAAGGGTTAAAATAGAGTTGATTATGCCTTCCCTAGAAAAGTTTTATCCAAACTTTATGATTCAAGGTGTGGATATATTAAAAACAGAAGCTAAGAACCGAGAAGGTGATTTAAAATTCCAAGAAAAACAAGAATTATTACGAGAAAAAATTGCACCCCAGCTCGACCAACTTGCTGATAAATCAGAAAAAACCAGAATAACAACTGAAAATGTTATTCTGTTAAAAGAAGACCTTGATGAAGACTGGATAATTAAAGAAGCTGATTTTATACAAATTGATTTTCCTAATTTTATAGAAAAAGTTATCAAGCTTGAAAATAATATAGATGGAATTTTGGAAGCCAATTTTGATGATAATGATAGAATGATCAGGCAGTTAAAGGAAAGAACTGAACTAGATTTGGAAAAGGTTATTGAAGATGGTACTCCAAGTTTAAAAACTTCTATTAAATATCCTGATATGAATAGATTCTATCCTTTTTTTCTCTCGGAATGTCTTGATATATTTGAAAGCATAAGAAGAGATGCTGATGAAGACCTTGTTAGGAGGTACATAAATACAGCATATATCAATGTTTTAAACGATGATAACCTATCTATTGGCAAAGAAAACTTTACTAGTGAATCAGGGTTGAAATTTAACGGAGATAAATTCAGGTTTGAGATTAAAGGTAGCCCTTTTATAGAAATAAATGATTTTGATTATATGGAAGAAGGCCTGGAATTGTATGATTTTTTTAGTTATATAGATGGACATAAATTTTACTTTGATTACTTTCTTAGCGATAAAAATGTGGAGATAAGAAAAGAAATTTTTAAATTGAAGGATGAGGTTAAAACAATTGATGATGATGATTCTTTTAAACTAACATTAAGCTACCCTGATCCTGGTTTTATAAGAGCAATGCATTTGAAACACTTCGACTTTAAGACGGAGTTTAATGAGGAAGAATTTACCGAAATATTAAACTTCCTATTTGAGAAAGTTTATGAGGCTAAAAATGAAGGAGAAGATGTTATTATTAATGAAGAGATTAAGAGGTCAATTAAATTAAGTGACGATCATGAGTATATATTGGATTATAATGACTCTTATCCGGAAGTTGAACTACTTTTTAGCAATAGCTAGAAGAAAAAATATTGATTATTGTAGTATAATTTTGATAAACTGTTATATATAAAATAGCGGACGAGAATGGGAGGAATGATGGATGCAAGTTTACGTCTATGATACTACATTAAGAGATGGGTCACAGGGAGAAGGTATTTCCTTTTCTATAAATGATAAGTTAAATATTCTAAAGAAACTGGACGACTTTGGGGTTGACTATGTTGAAGGTGGATGGCCAGGATCAAATCCGAAGGATATAGAGTTTTTTAAGACTGCAAAAGATTTGGAATTAAAAAATACAATGTTGGTAGCTTTTGGAAGCACCAGGAAGCCTGATACAAATGTAGAAAAGGATATAAATATGAAATACCTGCTAGAGTCCGGAGCTAAGGCTATAACTATATTTGGGAAATCATGGGATCTTCATGTATCTAAAGCACTAGACACAACTTTGGAGGAGAATTTGAAGATGATTGATGATAGTATTAGTTTTCTTAAAAGCAAAGGGTTGAGAGTGCTTTATGATGCAGAACACTTCTTTGATGGATTTTTAGCCAATGAGGAATATGCCATGAAAACATTAGAAACTGCTCAAAATGCAGGTGCTGATTTGATAACTCTTTGTGATACCAATGGAGGAATGGATCCAGTTAGGCTTGAAGGTATAATTGACAGGGTAAAAGAAAGGATTACACTGCCTTTGGGTATTCATTCTCATAATGATTCCGGGCTGGCTGTTGCTAATTCCATGAAAGCGGTGGAAAAGGGAATAACCCAGGTTCAAGGTACCGTCAACGGGTATGGGGAAAGGTGTGGAAATGCAGACTTATGTACTTTGATCCCAAACATAATATTGAAACTCAACCAAAAGTGTAGCATTAGCAGAGAAAAATTAAAGGAACTTACCGGTCTTTCTAGATATGTCGCTGAAATTGCAAATATTTCTCCACCTGCTAGTGCTCCTTATGTAGGGGAAAACGCTTTTGCTCACAAGGGCGGTATTCACGTTAGTGCAGTAATGAAGCAAAATAGTACCTATGAACATATTGATCCTAAACTTGTGGGAAATGACAGAAAGGTACTTGTTTCTGAGTTATCAGGCAAGAGTAACATCTTTCAAAAAGCGAAAGAAGTTAATTTGAATTTGAATAATAATATTCCTCAAACTCAGAAAGTCTTGGAAAAAATCAAGAGAATGGAATATCAGGGTTACCAATTAGAAGGCGCAGAAGCTTCCCTCAAGCTTTTGATTTGGAAAACCTTAAATCTATATGAAAGCTTTTTTGAACTCTTAAGCTGTAGGGTATTTGTTGATAATAAGGAAGAAAACTTTAATGACACTGAGGCTACTGTGAAAATAAAGGTTGGAGATGAAGTTTTGCTAAAAGCTGCAGAAGGAAATGGTCCAGTCAATGCTTTAGACTATGCTTTGAGAAAGGCCCTGGAAGAATTTTATCCTGCTTTAAAAAATATTACCCTTGTGGACTATAAAGTTAGAGTCCTTGAGGGTTCAGATGGTACTGGTTCCAAGGTAAGGGTATTGATAGAATCCAAAAATGATAGTGAATCCTGGAGCACTGTTGGAATGAGTGCAAATATCATTGAGGCCAGCTGGATAGCTCTTGTTGATAGTTTCGAGTACGGATTGATGTGTGAATATGATCCCGGCTTAGTTAAGATGAAAGAAAAAATGGAGAAAATTTGTTGATAAAGATTTTTTTCAAAAGTCTCTGTTATATTTCGTTGTTAATATAACAGGACTTTTTTTGTAGATCATTTTTACAAATATTCTGAAATTTTAAAAACTTACTATTGCAAAAATCCAATTATCTGAGACAATGAAATTAAGCAGTTATAAAACAGTGTTGGAGGGATAGAATTGTATAAAGCTGATCTGCTGAGTAAAGAGGATGTTAAACAAATTCACTCGGCATCTATGGAAATTTTAGAAACTGTAGGAATTGAATTCATGTATGAACCAGCCTTAGAGGTGTTTAAAAAATCCGGTTACAAAGTTGACGGAAGGACAGTCTACCTAACTGAAGGGCAAATTTTGGATAATATGAAAAAAGCTCCTTCATCTTTTACTATATACGCCATGAACCCTGATAAAAATGTGTACCTGGGAGGAAACAATATCACATTTGCTCCTGGATATGGTGCGCCATTTATCATAGAAGATGGCACCAATAGAAAAGGGCTATTATCTGATTTTGAAAACTTTGCCATTATGGCAGCCCAAAGCCCCCATATTGATTTTACCGGTGGAGAGCTTGTTTCTATAAGCGATATACCTGCGGAGAGAAGGCATAGAGAAATGGTTTATAGATTGCTAAAAAATTCAGATAAACCCTTTATCGGCAGTTCAAAAGGTCAAATGGGTGCTCGTGATACTGTCGAATTAGCTAAAATAGTACTTGGAGAGGATTATGTTAAAAGCCATCCTGTTATGGTCCCCCTTCTAAATACATTTAGTCCTTTGGCTTTGGGAGAAGAATGTCTTGCAGCAGTTATGGAATATGTTAAAAATAATCAACCCATCATAATTTCTTCTGTGACCATGGCAGGTACTACTGGACCGGCTACTTTGGCTGGCTCTCTAGCTGTACAAAATGCTGAAGTGATGGCGGGTTTATCCTTCGTCCAATTATTGAACCCGGGAAATCCCATTATTTACGGGGGAGCTTCGGCTATAACCGATATGCATGATGGTGAATTGTCTATAGGTGGACCCGAAACGGTTTTGTTTGTCACAGGAAGTGTTCAGTTAGCAAAGTTATATGATATACCCGTTAGAGGTGGAGGAGGAAGCTTAACTGACGCTAAAGTTCCAGGTTATCAATCTAGTTGGGAATCAAGTATGAACCTGATGGGATCAGCTGCTACCGGTGTTAATTTTATCTTGCATGCTGCTGGTGGGCTTCAATTTTATAATGCCATGAGTTATGAGAAGTTTATCCTTGATGAGGAATTGTGTGCAATGGCGAAACATATAAAGAAAGGAATAAACGTCTCACAAGCTTCACTAGCGGTAGACTTAATCAAGGAAGTGGGTTCTAGGGGAGAATTCATCACCACATCTCATACTTTTAAAAATTTTAGAGAAGAGTTTTATTTTCCCCTAATAGCTAATAGAATGACATATTCCAAGTGGATAGAAAAAGGCAAGGACGAGTTAGAACACGCCAAAGAAATAGCAAATGAGCGGATAAACCAGGGAAAGAAAGAGCAATTACTAGATGACAGAACAATCCAAGCGCTAGAAAAATATGTTGTGGAAGGAGGTTGATTCTAAGACTCGAGAATAACAGTATACTTGTTTGGCTGTTTTGTGTTTAATAAGCCAAGTTATCATGAAGTTTTTAAAGTGTAGTTGGTATGATTAATGATGAGATTTGTATTTAACGTGAGAGGTGTTTTATGACGGGCTAAGAGAACTTGATATTTTTATGCAATTCAATTATAGTAAAGAAGTGGTGATAAGGTTAAGCTAAAATAATGATTTGGTTGAGTTGGAAGGGAAATTTTTATATGAGGGTATTTTTTAACAGAATCGCAAAACTCAACAAATCAAAAAAAAACAGGAGGGAATTATAAGTTATGGCAAATTTTGAAGAATTAAAGAATTGTGTTATCAATGCTGACTCAGAGAAGGTGGAGCAGGTAACTCAACAAGCTATTGATGCAGGTACTGATCCAATTGAAATTATTAATAACGGTTTAATTGCTGGGATGAGCATTGTGGGACAAAGATTTAAAGATGGAGATATGTTTGTTCCTGAAGTTTTGATGGCCGCTAAAACAATGCAAGTTGGGGTGGATATGGTTAAGCCACTAATTGCTGAAGCGGATGTTCCTACTTCGGGCAAAGTAGTACTAGGGACTGTTAGAGGAGACCTGCATGATATTGGTAAGAACTTGGTGAAAATGATGCTAGAAAGTGTTGGATATTTTGTCGTGGATCTTGGCATTGACGTGCCACCAGAAGATTTTGTTAAGGCTGTAAAAGATGAAAAGCCAGAAATAGTAGGGATGTCTGCGTTGTTAACAACAACTATGATGGAAATGAAAGAAACTATAGATGCTTTTAAAGAAGCTGGAGTTAGAGACGGTATCAAGATTATAATAGGTGGAGCGCCTGTTACTGAGGAATTTGCTGAGGAAATTGGAGCCGATGCCTATGCACCTGATGCACCTACTGCTACTGACATTATAGAGGAAATGTAAATATTAAATTTTAAGTAAGATGTAATGAACTTGGCTAAATGAAAACTTGGCTGAGTTTTAATTTAGGAAGGGAGGATATCTTCTGTGAACAATAAAAGCAATTATGTTAGAAGTAACTATACGGTTAATAACACTCCCCAGGGAAAAGTTTTGACAAAAGATCAGTGTCGCAGGATAGTTGCTACTGCTGTGGAGATGTTAGAGAGGACGGGAGTGGATGTATATTACGATAAAGCCAGGGAAATATTGGCTGATCATGGCTGCTGGGTTGAAGGAAAAAAGGTCAAAATACCCTCAGGGTTAATGGAATGGGCAATTAGAACAGCGCCATCAAGAGTTGTAATGACAGATATGTCCGGAAAAGAAAAACTATATCTTGAAGGAAGCAATAGCTATTATGGACCGGGACCAACTAATACTTTTTGGATAGATCCTTATACTGAGGAAAGAAGAAAGCCTAACAAGGATGACAAAAGAAATGTGGGTAAGGTTTGCGATCAGTTGGACAATATAGATTATGTGATGGACTTGGGCACACCTACAGGTGTAACTTATAATCTTGCTGATGTGCATGCCTTTGAGGCTATGATGCAGAATACTACCAAGCCTATCTGTCACTGGGGTTTTGGGGTAGAACAGTATGAAGTTATGGTGGATATGGCTGTTGCTGTGAGAGGGAGTCTAGAAGAACTGAGGCATAGTCCCTTTGTTGCATTTTATTCAGAGCCAAGTCCACCGAGCATTCAGGATTATGATGCAATATCTAAAGCTATGTGGGCTGCAGAGAAAGGACTACCTAAGGTTTATACACCTTGCATAATGGGTGGTGCTACTGCACCAGCAAGTATAGCCGGTGTGCTTGCCCAGTCTCTGGTAACTTCTTTGCCAGGATTACTTGCCGGACAGTTAGTTAATCCGGGAGCTCCTTTTATTATTGGTGGGCTGATAGCCATTATGGATATGCAGAGTACTATTTTGAGTTATGGTTCTCCAGAATTTCTGTTGATGCAGGGTGCAATGGCTGACCTAGGACATTATATGGAAATACCCATTTTTGGTACAGCTGGCTGCACTGACTCAAAAATGTTAGATGAACAGGCTGCTATTGAGTCTGCTTTATCCATTGGCATGGCTGCAACCATGGGTGCTAATCTTGTACACGATGTTGGTTATAGCGAATATGGTAATACAGGTTCACTTTATCAGTGTGTCCTTGGAGATGAAGTGGTTGGCATGGTAGATAGATTCATGGGCGGAATTGAAATATCAGATGAAACTTTGGCCCTAGATGTAATAGATAAGGTTGGACCTGGAGGGCATTTTCTCGGTGAAAATCATACTATGAAAAACTTTAAAAATGAATTCTGGTTCCCTGACTTGATAGATCGTCAGAGATACGAGACCTGGCAGAAAAGTGGCGGAAAAAGTATGAGAGATAGGGTTAAAGAGAAGACTATAAGGTTAATTGAGAATGAGAGAGAAGATGTTCTTAGTGAAAGTGTTCAGAAGGATATAGCACAAATCTTGGAAGATGCTGAGAAAAAATTTGCTGAGAAAAAATAATCAACAGTGATATAGTATGATAATATGATTCGGTGGATCCTTTTTAAAAAAGGAAGGAGGACAAATAATTGAAAAGTAATATTAGATCTAAAAATATTTCCTTAGAAGTACTTTCTAAGGATCAATGTGAAAAGGTATTTAATGCTTCTTTGGAAATTCTTGAAAGAACAGGTGTAGGTATTTTTGATGATGAGGCATTGGAAATATTAAGGGAAGCCGGCTGCTGGGTGCAGGGAAATAGGGTTAGAATCCCGGCTGCTAAGGTGGAAAAAGCATTACAGACAGCACCGTCAAGAGTGCCGCTTTGTAATAGCAGAACAGGTGAAAGGGTTATACACCTAGAGAGTTATAATGCATACTTTGGTACAGGCTCGGATACGCCGTACTACATCGATCCCTACACCCATGAAAAGAAGAAAACAACCAAGGAGAGTGTCAGCAACTCTTGTAAGATAATCGATTCCTTACCAAATCTTGACTTTGTCATGTCAGCTGGAATCGTTCAGGATGTAGATCAAAAAATTCATGACAGGCATCAATTTGAAGCTCAGATAAAAAATACTTCAAAGCCAATAATAACTACAGCAACTGATGCAGATGGTTTCAAAGATATAATCGAAATGTGCGAGCATGTAGCAGGAGGAGAAGAAGAATTAAAAAGAAATCCAATTATGGGACTGTATATAGAGCCTAGCTCCCCTTTACAACATTCTCACGAAGCAGTGAGCAAGCTAATAGTAACAGCTAAAAAAGAGGTTCCGGCTGTCTACACACCTTGTATTATGGCTGGAGCAACCGGGCCGGTTACCCTTGCGGGAACCCTTGCCACGGGAATTGCAGAAAGCTTAAGCGGGCTGGTTATTCATCAGCTGGTAAATGAAGGAGCTCCATTTATCAAAGGTGGAGTATATACTATAATGGATATGAATTCTACTATATTTTCATACGGTGCTCCTGAGTTTGACTTACTTCAAGCTGCCCTTGCTGATATGTGTCATTATCTCAAACTGCCAATGTTTGGTACATGCGGTTGTAGTGATTCTAAGTTAGCAGATGAACAAGCTGGAATAGAATCTGCCATTTCCATCTTAATGACTCAGCTCTCTGGTTCTAATCTAAACCATGATGTTGGCTATATTGAATATGGTATGACTACCTCTTGGGATAGCCTGGTGATTTGTGATGATATCATTGGTATGGTACGCCGGGTTGCAGAAGGCGTTATAGTGAATGATGAATCCCTAGGTATGGATGTATTCGATGAAGTTGGACCCTCGGGTCACTTTTTAACCACAGAGCATACGAAAAAATGGTTTAAAAAAGAATTTTATGATACAAGAGATGGAGTTCAGTCTTTAATGGACCGAAGAAGGTATGATAACTGGGCAGGAGATGGCAAGAAACGATTGTTCGAAAGAGCTAACGAAAAAGTAAAAGACATTATAGAAAATTACGAGCCAGAACCTTTACCACAAGATGTCCAGGAAAAAATAGAAGAAATAGTCAAGCGTGCTGAAGATAAATACCTTAAATAGAGAGATTAAGATGGATTAGGATGATCGTATCAAATCGTATCAACATCAATTATAGTCGATGTCTGAATACAAGAAACATCCTAACTGCTTTTAGCAATTAAATAAATTAAGCAGTTAGGATGTTTCTATTCTTATCTTATAATATTCCAAAGCAAAATCGACTTGGAAATATTATAAATTTTTGCTATTTGATTGTAATGCAGGAGTGTTAATTATGAATCTAGAAAATAAAGAAGAGTTAAATGAAAATGATGGACAAAAAAAGAAAATAATTGCATGTAAAACTTTAGAAGAAGAAATTCTTGCTTATAAACCAAGTGATATAGAAGCCATGTTTATCGAATCAGGATATCACCGCTATCCTGATCAATTGAGGGAATTGTTACAGAATTATATTGATACTATAGATGATGCAGACGTTTTAATCCTGGGCTATGGTTTATGTTCCAATGGAGTTTCTGATTTAGATTCTAAAGACAAAATTTTGGTTATTCCAAGGTTTCATGACTGTATAGGTATACTCCTTGGTTCTAGGAAAAGATATGATGAAGAGTTTAAAAAAGAGCCTGGTACAT
The DNA here is from genome assembly GCA_964498995.1 of uncultured Clostridia bacterium. GTDB lineage: Bacteria > Bacillota > Natranaerobiia > Natranaerobiales > Natranaerofabaceae > Natranaerofaba. The sequence continues at coordinate 20,108 of CAZCIZ010000019.1, forward strand.
ACTATCTTAGTAAGGGTTGGATAGATGAATTGAGAGAGCCTTATTCGGAATATAAGGAGTACGTTGAAAAATATGGAGAAGAAATGGCTAAATGGTCCATAGAGATGCAATATAAAAATTATAAAAGGCTGGTTTTTATAAGTAGTGAAAATTTAGGATACCAACAAGAGTATGAAGATTATGCCAAAAAAGTAGCTGATTTTTTGGGTGTGAAATTCGAAGTAATGAGGGAAAAAAGTACAGTTTTTGAAAATTTGAGATTAGATGAGCTTAAAGGTAACACTGACTTCTTAGTTGTCATGCCTGGTGAAAGAGTAGATTTTAATAAATTTTTTTAAAATAGGAGGAAGATATAAATGTTAATAATTGGAGAATTGATTAACACCAGTAGAAAAGCTATATCCAAAGCGTTAGAAGAGAAGGATGCTCAGTACATCAAGGATATTGCTAGAAAGCAAGTGGAAGCAGGGGCAGATTATGTGGACGTGAATGCAGGAACTAGGGTCCATGATGAGCCAGAATCTTTGAAATGGTTGGTTGAAACCGTTCAAGAAGAAATAGACACTCCCCTGTGTATAGATAGCCCTAGTAGTGAAGCCTTGAAGGTAGGGTTAGAAGCACATAAAAATGGTCAGCCTATGATCAATTCAATAACTGATGAAAAAGAACGCTATGATGTGGTTTTGCCTTTGGTCCTGGAGTATAAAGCAAAAGTAATATCTTTATGTATGAATGATGATGGGATGCCCGATACCGGTGAAGAGAGATTGGAGATTGCTAAGAATTTAACAGATAACATGAAAGCTGCAGGGGTCGAAGAAAAAGATATTTACCTTGATCCTCTTGTAAAACCTGTAAGTGTCAATACGGATTTTGGCCAAGAAGTATTGGATGCTATTGAAATGATTCATAATGAGTACTCTGAAGTTCATACTACTTGTGGGCTTAGTAATGTATCTTTTGGTTTGCCCAATCGTCATCTGTTGAACAGGACTTTTTTGGTCATGTGTATGACCAAGGGAATGGACTCAGTGATCTTGGATCCTCTAGATGAAAAGATAATGTCATTGTTGATAGCTTCTAACACTTTACTAGGTAAAGATCAGTACTGTATGGGATATCTAAAAGCTCAAAGGGCGGGTAAGTTGATAAAATAGTGTTACTTTGTTGTGATATATAATAAATAATAAAGTACGGGTTGATTACCGATTTTGCTGGAAATTTGCTAAAAACCCCAGCAAATTTAAAAGCTTATGTTAATCAAACCCGTACTTTATAAATGTTAACTAATTTTTTCAATTGACGCTGTAGTAACAGTTTTAATGATTATACTTTAGCTTGAATTGCTCAGATAAGATTGTAACGACCTAACTCTTTTTTCCCTTCCTTCCTTATTGGACTCGATAGCAAATAAGAATGCTTTAACGGTATCTAGAGAAGTAAAGCAGGGTATGTTGCGTTCTACAGAAGCCCTCCTGATTCTGAATCCATCCCTAGATGGTTCCTTGCCTTTTGTGAAAGTATTGATGACTATATTTATCTTACCACTGTCGATTTCATCAAGGAGATTAGGTTTTCCACTGTTTATCTTACCAACTTTATTTACCATCAAGCCCTTACGAATAAGGAAATCTGCAGTTCCTGAGGTCGCATAAACTGAATATCCTAGATCGTTTAACTTTTTAACAAGAGGATAAACCTCTTCTTTGTCTCGATCTGCTACAGTTACTAGCACACCGCCTTCTTGATCGAGCTCAAAACCTGCAGCCAAAAGACCCTTATATACAGCCCTGTCAAACTCAGCATCAATCCCCATTACCTCTCCAGTAGATTTCATTTCTGGACCCAGGGTAGTATCAACTTGTGATAACTTGGCAAAAGAAAAGACAGGCGCTTTAATAGCATAAAAATTAGGTTCTTTTATCTCTGTCCTATCCCAGCCTTGTTCTTTCAAGGAATGGCCTAGCATTACCTTTGTGGCAATATTAACCATTTGTATATCTGTTATTTTACTTATAAAAGGCACAGTTCTAGAAGAGCGAGGATTAACCTCTATTACATACAGTTCATCATCCTTTATCACGTATTGAATATTTAACATTCCCTTGACATTTAATCCTAAGGCTAGTTTTTTAGTTGACTCCACGATTTTACTTTTCATTTCATCAGATAAATTGATAGTTGGAAATACTGCCATACTGTCGCCTGAGTGTACACCGGCTTTTTCGATATGCTCCATCAACCCTGGTATTAGAACATCAGAACCGTCACAGACAGCATCGACTTCTATTTCAGTGCCCTGAATGTATTTATCTATAAGCACGGGATATTCAGGGGAAGCTTTTACAGCCCAGTTCAAATAACCTTCAAGTTCATCAGAACTGTAGACGATTTCCATTGCCCTGCCTCCTAGTACATAGGAAGGCCTTACTAAGAGGGGGTATCCCAAGTTGTCAGCAATTTCTTTAGCACCTTCAACACTAGAAACCGTTTTACCTTCAGGCCTCGAAAGGCCCAGTTCATTTAGTAAACTATCAAACTTATCTCTGTCTTCTGCTTTGTCCATGTCTTGGACAGAAGTACCGAGAATATTAGTATTATCAAAAAATAACGGATAGGCAAGATTGATAGCCGTTTGACCTCCGAACTGAGTAATTACTCCCAGGTAATTTTCCTGTTTAAGAACTGATATGACATCTTCCCTGGTCAAGGGTTCAAAGTATAGCCGGTCGGAAACATTAAAATCAGTACTAACGGTTTCAGGGTTATTATTTATGATTACAGCATCGTAACCTAATTCCTTTAAAGCTAAGACCGAGTGAACTGAGCAGTAATCAAATTCTATTCCTTGACCTATCCTGATGGGGCCTGAACCCAGAACTACTATACTTTTTTGTTCTGAAGGGGCGACCTCATTTTCTTCTTCATAAGTTGAGTAATAGTATGGAGTTTCAGCTTCAAATTCTGCAGCACAGGTATCGACCATTTTGTAGACGGGAAAAATATCGTGTTCTGATTGTATTTCCTCTAATGTTTCTGTTGAAACCCCCGTTAGTTGGGATATTGTTTCATTATAGAATCCCATTTCTTTAGCAAGCTTAAAAGTATCGAGATAAGATTTGAGCTTTTCCTGGCTATTTAACTCTTTAAGTTTTAATTCCATATCTACCATGAGATTAAATTTGTGTAAGAAAAACCTGTCAACGCCTGTGGCTTCAAATATCTTGTCTAGTGATATCCTAGATTTTAAAGCCCTGAGTAGCCAAATTATTCTATCGTCTTTTTGAGCTGAAATATTAGTTAGGATTTCATGGGGCGAATAGTCATCTTTCCAAAATCCTTCTAAATCAATTTCCAGAGACCTTAATGCTTTTAAAAATGCAGACTCAAAACTTCTTTCTATAGCCATTACTTCACCTATGGCTTTCATCTGAGTGCCAAGCTTTCTATCGGCAATGTTGAACTTATCAAAGGGAAACCTGGGAAGCTTTATAACTACATAATCCAGGGTCGGTTCAAAGGAAGCGTAGGTTTTCTTTGTCACTTCATTTTCAAGCTCGTCCAAATGATAACCTAAGGCGATCTTGGCGGCGATTTTTGCTATAGGATAACCTGTGGCTTTAGATGCCAGAGCACTAGATCTACTTACCCTTGGGTTTACCTCGATCACATAGTAATCATTGCTATTAGGGTCTAGGGCAAATTGAATATTGCAGCCTCCCTCTATCCCGAGGGCCCTGATTATCTTAATGGCAGCATTTCTCAAGGTTTGATGCTCATCATCAGCCAGGGTTTGCGAAGGAGCAACAACCATGCTGTCTCCTGTATGAATTCCTATGGGATCGATATTTTCCATATTGCAAACGGTAATGCAGTTATCGTTTGCATCCCTCATTACTTCATATTCAAGTTCCTTCCATCCTGTAACTGAACGCTCTACAAGGATTTGATCAATTAAAGAACTGTGTATACCCCTAGCTGAAATATCTTTAAGCTCGTCTCTATTATGAGCAACGCCGCCTCCAGTGCCACCTAAAGTGTATGCAGGCCTTACAATCACTGGATAACCGATACTATCAGCAAAGGATAATGCTTCTTCAGTTGAAGAAACTATTATGCTTTCAGGTATAGGTTCATTGATCTTTTCCATTAACTTCTTAAATCCGTCTCTGTCTTCAGCTTGTCTGATGGAATCAAGAGAAGTGCCAAGGAGTTCTACATTATATTCTTCGAGAACATTTTCTCTATCAAGTTCGATGGCCAAGTTTAATCCCACTTGTCCACCCAAGGTTGCTAGTAACCCCTGGGGACGTTCTTTTTCGATAATTTTGATTAAATATTCTTTTGTTAAAGGCTCCAAGTAAACCTTGTCCGCTATGTTGTTATCAGTCATTATTGTAGCCGGATTTGAATTGACAAGAACCACTTCAACACCTTCTTCTTTCAATGCCCTGCATGCCTGAGTTCCTGCATAATCAAATTCTGCAGCTTGACCTATGATTATTGGGCCAGATCCTATCATCAATACTTTATTTACATCGTTTCTTTTCACAATATCACCCCTTATCACTGTTCTTTTTTTCTTTTTCTAACATGAATAAAAAATCCTGAATCAAATCCTTATTATCTCTAGGTCCAGGATTTGCTTCAGGATGAAATTGTATTGAAAAAATAGGAAGATTTTTGTGCTTTATTCCCTCTATAGTATCATCATTGACGTTTAAATGGGTGATTTCAATATCTTCAGGGAGATTTTCATTTTTCAGGGCATATCCGTGGTTTTGAGATGTAATACTGACTTTTCCGTTTATCAAGTTCTTTACAGGATGATTGATCCCTCTGTGTCCAAATTTCATCTTAAAAGAGTCAAGTCCAAAACTGAGTCCAATTATTTGATGCCCCAGGCAAACTCCTAAAATCGGCAAATGTTTTTCTGCTAGCTTTTTAACTGTTTCGGTTACTTCTGAGATCGTCTTTGGATCACCAGGTCCATTGGAAAAAACCACTCCATCAGGGTTGTAGCTTAATATTTCTTCTGCTTTTGTGCCAACGGGGACTACAACAAGATTGGCTCCTTGTTTAGCCAAAGAGGTAATCAAGCTTTGCTTACAACCAAGATCTACAAGAACCAGTTTGTACTTACTTCCAGGGATAACATAGGGAGCATTGGTAGTAACTTGCTTTACCCAGTTGTCTTTAGTTACTGCCATGTTATCAAACTTGATATTTTCTTCTACCTGGTCACTGCGCTTGATTTTTGCCTTCATTGTACCTTTGTTTCTGATGATTTTGGTTAGTTTACGTGTATCAATCCCATAAATACCAGTGATGTTGCAGTCTTTTAGATACTGGTCAAAACTAACTTCATTTCTGTAATTACTAGGATGCTGACAAAGATCTTTGATAACAACTCCGGCTAAGTGTGGTTTAATGGATTCCATATCTTCTTTATTGATTCCATAATTACCGATAAGAGGATAGGTGAAAGTGACAATTTGATTGCAATATGAAGGGTCTGTAAGGGTTTCCTGATAACCAGTCATAGCAGTGGTAAAGACAATTTCACCTTCACTATTGGCTTTCTTACCCATTAATTTTCCACAAAAAAAATTACCATCTTCCAGGTATAGTATTCCATTCATAAAAAAACCCCCAACTTAAATTTTAAGTAGAGATAAAATATCTTATCCTTTTCTATTATAAAATAAAACAAAAAAAAATCAACAATAAAACGACACATTTGAACAAAAAATATAAAAGAAAGGTTAAAAGTTAAACCTCATTAGCTAAAATTACTGCTTCTGCTAGATCTTTTAGGGAAATACATCTATTCATAGCTTGTTTTTGTAGTTTCCGATACGCTTCGTCTTCTGGTAGGTCATATTTTTTCATTATAACTCCTTTAGCTTTCTCGACCAATTTTCTTCTTTCAAGAGTTTTTTCTAAATATTCCTTTTCTTCTCTTAATTTCTTTAATCTCTCAAAGTTCATTAAAGATGATTCAACAGCAGGTATAAGGTTGATTTCTGAAACAGGTTTTAAAATGAAGTTAAACACGCCGCTTTCATTGGCTGTTTCTCTCAATTTGGAACTAAGTTCTGACAATATTAGGACTATTGCAGCAGCTTCATCTTCAGCTAGAACTTTTGAAAGCTCCAAACTTGAGGTTATTTTTTTTGAGGCGTCAAGTATTATTAAATCAGGCACCTGTCTTCTTATTAATCTCAGCCCATCTTGACCAACAGGTCCAGATTCTATTCTAGATAATTCATATTTTTGCAATATACTTATAATATCTTCATTTAGCTCGTAATTATCAGTTAGCAAAACCACCCTATCCTGTCTCATAGGAAAAACCCTCTTTCTATATTTTTGATCATAAACCTGCCAGACCAGATTTAATTATTAATTACCAGAAAAAATCTAAATAGTGTCTATAAACAATCTATAAACCTATCTTCTTAATTAAACCTTAGCATATTTAATATAATTTTACCATATAGAGTAATACAATTAATGTAATATTGTTGGAGAAAAAAAGGGGAGGGAGGGGAGGGTTAACCCCTCCGGGATTAATGTGGATGGTTTTTTTTTAAAATGTAGTTAAATATTGATCAATTTCCCATGGATGGATAGTTATCGAATAATCTTCCCATTCAGTCATCTTTGCTTCCACAAAGCTATTAAAAATATGGGGTCCAAGGGCATCTTTTATTACCTGATCTTCAGACAATGCCTGTACAGCTTCTTTTAAATTCGTTGGTAGCTGCTTAATGCCCTTTGCTTCTTTTTCTTTCTCTGTCATATCATATATATTTGCATTTGTAGGAGCAGGAGGAGATATCTTTTTCTTGATACCGTCTAAGCCAGCCTTTAGCATCACTGCTGTTGCAAGATAAGGGTTGCATGCGGGATCGGGATTTCTCAACTCTACCCTGGTTGATATTCCTCTCTTAGCAGGAATCCTAATCAATGGACTTCTGTTCTTTTCACTCCAAGCTATATAAACTGGTGCTTCATAGCCTGGAACTAACCTCTTGTATGAGTTTACAGTTGGATTTGTAACAGCAGCTATGGCTTTAGCATGCTCTATAAGACCACCGATAAAATATCTACATTCATCGCTTAGTTCATCTTCGCCATTTGGATCAAAGAAGGCATTTTCCCCATCTTTAAATAAACTCATATTGGAATGCATCCCTGATCCGTTAATTCCAAATATCGGCTTAGGCATAAAACTGGCATGAAGACCATGGCGCTTGGATAACGCTCTGACCACGTATTTGAATGTCATAATATTGTCAGCAGTACTTAAAGCATCATCATACTTAAAATCGATTTCATGCTGACCTGGAGCAACTTCATGGTGACTTGCTTCTATTTCGAATCCTAAATCCTCTAAAGTGACTATCATATCTCTTCTTGCATCTTCTCCGTGATCCAATGGAGCCAGATCAAAATAACCGGCATCGTCATGGGTTTCCAAGGTTGGTTTACCATCTGAAGTGGTATTGAACAAGAAAAACTCACATTCAGGCCCCATGTTCATCTCAAATCCCATTTCCTTAGCTTCTTCAATTACTTTTTGAAGGTTGGCCCTGGGACAACCAATAAAAGGTTCTCCTTCAGGTGTATAAACATCGCAAATCAATCTAGCTACAGAAGTGCCTTCTGTTGAACGCCAGGGAAATAGTACAAAGGTATTGGGATCAGGGCGCAGGTACATATCAGATTCTTCAATTCTAACAAAACCTTCTATTGAAGAACCGTCAAACATCAATTCTCCATCTAATGCTTTGTCAAGCTGTTCAGGTGTGATCGCTACATTTTTTAGTACCCCGATTATGTCGGTAAATTGAAGTCGAATAAACTTTACATTTTTCTCATCCACCAATTTTTTCACATCATTAATGTCCATAAAATATCCACTCCTTTTAATAATAGTTGGTAATATTATTGAAACTTATAAAAAAAGTGTCCATTAAAAGATATACATAATAGTTATCTTTTAAGGACACCATTGCCCCCTTTACATTATTAGCTGAAATTTTCAAATTTGACTGATTGGCTAAAAGCCATTGAAGGTAAGGGTACACCCTTGCACCCAAAAACGAACAATTATCAATTGTTATCAATATTCGTTTGATTTTAGCTTAACTTAAATTTATCATGTTATTAGAACCGTGTCAAGAAAAAATTAAAAAAATTGGTCTAGAACCATTATTTTTTTAAGAGGCGAATGTTAAATATTTAAAAATATCCACTAAATTGTGGGGTGAAAGGTCTATAAAAGCTATTGTGCCGTTGCCAGGCTATGGACTTTTTTGATTTTAAGTGGTGGGAAAGCTGGTATAAAAATATCTTTGTAAAAATAACAACCCCTAAAAGTTGACACTGGAAACATGCCAATGATATAATTATAGAACTAAAACAAGTTTTTTAAATCGAATGATAGGAGCTTAAATTCAAACAATATTCGTTCGGAATGAGGTGATGGATTTGGATTTTTATCAGAAAATCCCTTCGGGATGTGCAGTTGCCGGAATAATGAACACTGAAGGAAGACCTTTTTCTGGCAATAAGATTATGGATTGTATTGAAGTAATGCATGACCGAACAAATGGCTTGGGAGGAGGGTTTGCCTGTTATGGCCTCTACCCTGATTTAAAAGATTACTATGCCTTTCACTTGATCTATGAAGATGAAGCGAGCAGGGTAGAGACGGAAAAGTTTTTGAGAAATTATTTTGTAATGGTTGGTGGAGAAACCATTCCTATTAGAAAAAATCCCAGAATAGGCTCTGCGCCTATGTTATGGCGCTATTTCCTTAAACCAATGGAACACTTGATAGCTGATGAAGGAAATGACGAAGATAATGATGAACAAGGGTTTGTAGTTAGAAAAGTAATGCATATTAATACAGGTATAAAAGGTGCTTTTGTTTCGTCATCGGGTAAAGATATGGGAGTGTTTAAAGGGGTAGGTTATCCAGAAGACATAGGTGAGTATTTCATGTTAGATGAGTACCAGGGTCATATCTGGACCGCTCATGGACGCTTTCCAACAAATACTTCTGCCTGGTGGGGTGGCGCACATCCTTTTTGTTTGTTGGATTGGAGTGTGGTTCATAACGGCGAAATATCTTCTTACGGCACTAATGCCAGGTTCCTCGATACTCAGGGATATCCATGTACTTTGGAAACAGATACTGAAGTTGTAACTTATGCTGTTGATCTTCTAATGCGAAAGCATTCTTTATCTTTGAAAGAAGCAGCTTCTGTCCTTGCGGCACCTTTTTGGGACAAGATCGACAATCTAGATTCTTCAGAAAAAGAACATTTGACTAAACTTAGAATAATTTATAAGGATCTTTTATTGAATGGTCCCTTTGCTTTTATAATTGCAAATTCAGACATGATGATAGGTTTGACCGATAGGATTAAGTTACGTCCACTGATAGCAGCGCAAAAGGATGAATGGTACTATATTTCTACAGAAGAGGCTGCCATAAGGAAAATCGAACCCCATCCCCAGGAATACTTTTATTCTCGCGCTGGGAAACCTCTTTATGCAACTTTAAAAAATATGGACATAAAAGATTGTAGGAAAACTAGAATCAGTCAAGGAGCAAGATTGAAAGGGGGGTTAACACATGATAACAAATAACTTTCCATCTAGATATAAGGTTAAAATTGGGGAAGAGTGTACCAGGTGTAAAAGGTGTACAAGAGAATGTAGTTTTGATGTTATTTCATATGATGAGTCACAGGATAGGATTGTGACCGATGATAAAATTTGTGTGGCCTGTAGACGCTGTGTTCTTACCTGTCCGGTATTTGCAATTGACTTAGAAGATAATACCATGGCCTATAATAAGCATTTTAATTGGGATTATAAAACTCAAAATGATATTCACAAACAATCGGATACGGGGGCTAAGCTGCTAACTTCTGTGGGAACTGGATTGCCCCATAAAAATATATTTGACCATTTGTTGTTAGATGCTTGCCAGGTGACAAATCCTTCCATAGACCCCTTGAGGGAACCCATGGAATTAAGGACATATATTGGCAGGAAGCCGAACAATATATCCGAGCCCCTTGGTCCCCAATTGAAACTTGAAACCCCCATTGTTTTTGCAGCTATGAGTTTTGGGGCTTTGAGCTTAAATGTGCATAAGGCCCTTGGAAAAGCAGCTAGAAAAGCCGGAACCTGCATGAACTGTGGTGAGGGTGGTCTCCACCCTGATATGGTTGAGTACGGTCCAAATACCATTGTACAGGTGGCTTCGGGTCGTTTTGGCATAAATAAAGAATATTTAGAATCGGGGGCTGCCATTGAAATTAAAATAGGCCAAGGTGCTAAGCCAGGAATTGGTGGTCATTTACCCGGTGAAAAGATCGATAAAGAGATATCTAAGACCAGGATGATCCCTGAAGGATCTGATGCAATTTCTCCTGCCCCTCATCACGACATATATTCTATAGAAGACCTGGAAAATTTAATATTTTTGTTAAAAGAAACCACAGAATATAAGAAACCCGTAGGAGTAAAAATATCAGCTGTTCATAATGCGCCTGCAATTGCAACGGGTATTGTAAGGGCAGGAGCGGATTTTGTTAGTGTGGATGGCCTTAAAGGTGGTACTGGCGCCACGCCCGCGACCATCAGGGATAACGTGGGTATACCCATAGAGCTTGCAATAGCTTCAATCGATAGAAGGCTAAGGGAAGATAAGATAAGGCATAAGACCTCTTTGATCGCTTCAGGTGGTATTAGGTCTAGTGCGGATATATTAAAGATTATTGCTCTAGGAGCAGACTGCGCCAGTGTGGGGACTGCCCCCCTTATTTCTCTGGGTTGTACTGTATGCGAAAGTTGTCATACAAACAAATGCGCCTGGGGAATCACCACCCAAAGGCCAGAACTCACTAAAAGATGCGATCCCGAAGAAGGTGGAGAAAGGGTATATAACCTGTTAAGAAGCTGGAGCCTGGAGATGAAAGAGTTGTTAGGTTCCCTTGGAATTACTTCTATTGAAAGCCTAAAAGGTAATAGAGAAAGATTAAGAGCACTTGACCTAAATGAGTACACCATGGAAACCCTTGGTGTACTAGGTGCTGGGAGGTGATCAAAATTAAAGGTGAAGGTATGATTTCAAATGGATTTGTCAGCATCAGTGGAAAAGGAAAAAGCTATCAAGTTTTGAATATGGAGATAAGAAAATTAGTAAATGAAGAGGGGAAAAAAGATTTAGAACTAAAAGAAGTTTTTGGTCAAAGATATATAGGGGCAGGCTTAGAAGGTGATGTTAATATCAAGATAAATGGTGTTCCGGGTAATAATTTGGCTGCCATGTGTGACGGGCCGAAATTTGAGGTTTATGATAATGCCCAGGATATGATAGGGAACACCATGAACAACGGGGAAGTTGTAATATACGGTCATGTGTCAGACACTCCAGGGATAGCGATGAGGGGTGGAAGGATATTTATCAAAGAAAAAGCGGGCTACAGGGTAGGAATCCATATGAAGGCCTACATGGATAAAATTCCTGTGATTGTGATTGGCGAAGATGTTGGTGATTTTTTAGGTGAATACATGGCAGGTGGGGTTATTATTGTCCTTGGAATGGGATTAGAAAGTGATAAAAGTCCAGTGGGAGATTATGTAGGGACTGGAATGCACGGAGGTACAATATACATCAGGGGCAAGGTCGAAGAAAGTCAACTTGGCAAAGAAGTGTCAAAGTTAGAGCTTAATGATGAGGATAAGAGCATATTAAGAAAGCATATAGGAAGTTTCTGTGAATACTTTGAAAAGAACCTGGAAGAAATCTTATCTAATGAATTTGTAAAGTTAGAACCTGTAAGTGCTAGGCCTTATGGAAGGCTTTATGTAAGTTAACATTTGTTAAAGTTAATTATTGATAGTTTTAAGTACGGGTTGGTAATCAACCCGTATTTTATTTTTTCACTCGGTCTTTAATAAATTTCCCCTTTCTTTTATTGAATCCATCCAGGGAAAATATGGACGGTCAAATAGCTCTTGCCTGTAAAACCAGGGGTAACCATCAAATATTTCATCTGCACATTCTTATAAGCTATTTAGTACTATAATAAGCGAAGGTAAAACTGCAAATATTAAAAAGAGCTTGAAAATGTTAAAAGGAAGGATAGGATGATATGTGTGGATATGTGGCGTATGTTTTGTTAGATGACAAACTTGAATCTAGCCCCCCTCATGAAAAGGTATTAAAGGCTTCAAAACTATTAGGTCATCGTGGACCTGATGCATCTGGATTTTATGGCGATGATATGGTTTCATTAAGCTTTAAAAGATTGTCAATAATAGATATTGAAACAGGCGATCAACCTCTTTCTTATATGGATGGAAGGTATTGGATAGTTTTTAATGGAGAGATATATAATTATTTGGAACTGAGAAACCTTTTAATAAATGCAAAACTCAAAACACGTTCCGATACAGAAGTGATCCTTGCTCTATATCACGAGTTAGGAGAAAAGGTCCTTGATAAATTACGTGGAATGTTTTCATTTATAATCTGGGATAAAGAGAAAAAAGAGATTTTTGGGGCTAGGGATCCTTTTGGGATAAAACCTCTATACTATCTTCATAACTCGTTAGGTTATGTTTTTGCTTCAGAAAAAAAATCCTTGTTACCCTTTGAAGAAAATAATTCTAAACATATTAATTATGACACCGTGCAGCATTACCTAACCTTCCAATATCCCCCCGAACCAGCTACCATGTTTAAAAACATAAAGAAAATTACACCGGGTAATTATTTTTTAATATCTGAAGGAAAATTCATTGAGAAAAGTTATTTTAACCCTCGGTTTGAACCAGCCAGGATAGAAAAGATAAAAAAACATGAGCAAGAACAGGAGCTTTTTGAACGGATCAAGTCCACCTTGGTGGATTCAGTCAAAATGCATATGAGAAGTGACGTTTTTGTAGGAGCTTTTTTATCCAGTGGAATTGATTCTACTTCCATTGTAGCTTTGGCAAAACATTTTCATCCTGATATAAAGACTTTTAGCAGCGGCTTTGAAACTCAAGGGTATAATGAAGCTGATGTAGCAAGAGTTACGGCCGAAGAATTAGGACTTAACCATTACACTAGGATGGTTACTCCTGAAGAGATAATGAAAGATTTGCCCAGGATAATCTACCACATGGATGATCCAGTAGCTGACCCAGCAGCAATCCCATTATTTTATGTCAGCGAACTCGCATCGGAGCATGTGAAAGTGGTATTGTCCGGGGAAGGAGCCGACGAGCTTTTTGGAGGTTATAATATTTATAGAGAACCCATGGACCTAAAGATATTAGCTAATTTCCCATTTCCTATTAAAAGAAGCTTATTTTATCTTGCTGGGATATTACCTGATGGTATTAAAGGAAAAGACTTTATTAAGAGAGCTACTACCTCTCTAGAAAGCAGGTATTATGGTAATGCTAGGATCTTTAGGGAAGAGGAAAAGAGCAGAATCTATACCAAATATCTACCCCATTTATCTTATAGAAATATAACTGCTCCCATCTATCGGGATATAAACAAATATTACGATGCAGAGGGAGAAGGGGGATTGGCGACTGAAATAGAAAAAATGCAGTATGTGGATTTAAACACCTGGCTTCCAGGAGATATTTTAGTAAAAGCCGATAGAATGACCATGGCACATTCTCTGGAGCTAAGAGTACCCTTTTTAGATAAAGAAGTCTTCAAAATTGCTGCAATGATACCTCCTGAGTTAAAGTTAGCAAAAAATACCACCAAGTATGCCCTTAGAAAAGCTGTGGAAGAAGATGTTCCTTCCAATATATTGTATCGTAAAAAATTAGGGTTTCCTGTACCGATTAGAAATTGGCTAAAGGAAGAAATGTTTGACTGGGCAAGACAGATTATAAGAAATAGTAATACAGAGTATTTGTTTGATAAAAGAGAGATTTTTAAACTGCTAGAAAATCATAGAAAAGGACATTTGGACTATAGCAGAAAAATATGGACTATATTAACTTTTATGACCTGGCATGACCAATACGTGGAAAAAACTAACGTTTTTAGTTCATATCACTCTTAAAGGTGATAGATTTATTTTACGCTATTCTGTAGAACAAAGAAGCCACTGCCTTAGATTTTACCGAGGCAGAGAAAGTGTTAGCCAAAGGAGATAAACAGGCTGCTCTCAAATTCATTGACATTTAGCTGGAATTAACTTAAAATAAAGGAACGAACAAAGCTTATAAGCTTAAAACATTCGTTAATAAATAAATACAACACGGCGCGTTTGGAGTGGATACTCATGAAAGTAGCAATTGCACAGTTAAATCCTGTAGTTGGTGATATAGAGGGGAACTTTGACAAGTTAACAAAGGTTATAAAAAATTATGTTGCCAGTGATACTGACTTAGTAATATTCCCGGAGCTATTTTTGACAGGTTATCCTCCCAAGGATCTTTTGGAGAAAGATTGGATCATCCAGAAAACTCTCAGGTATCTAGATAAAATTAAGGAGATATCTAAAAGCCATCCCGGGACAGGAATCATACTAGGGACTCCAACTTGTTCAAATTCAACTGTTGGCAATAAACTATATAACTCAGCTGTTTTGATTTATAGAGGAGAAGAGTTCTTCAAGCACAACAAGACACTACTTCCCACCTATGATGTTTTTGATGAAAGGCGTTATTTTAAAGAAGCAGAAAAAATAGAGCCTGTTTTGTTTAAAGGAGTTAAGTTGGGGATCAATATTTGTGAAGACATGTGGAATGATCACCAACTGTGGACTGATAATAAATACCAGGTGGATCCAATAGAAGAATTAGCTGCAAAGGGAGCAGAGTTGTTTATAAATATTTCTGCTTCACCTTATTATTTAGACAAAGAAAAGCTAAGAAGTAAGATAACCAAAAACCATGTCAAAAAACACGGTAGAAAATTTATCTTTGTCAACCAGGTGGGGGGAAATGATGAGCTTATTTTTGACGGCAGGAGTTTTATCGAGAATTTGGCAGGAGAAAGCATTTTACTGCCGGCATTTATAGATAGCCTGGTTGAGCTGGAAATTAACCTAGAAGAGGATGAAGTTAAGATAATTTCTGATAACCATGCCAAAACAGATCATGTTATTTCAAATAAGAATGATGTTTGTGAAAAACAGGTTAAGAACCTGTATAATGCACTGTTATTGGGTTTGAAGGATTATATGGAAAAATGCGGTTTTAATAAAGCCTTGATTGCCCTCTCAGGTGGTATTGATTCAGCGGTGACTTGTGTCCTAGCCCAAAGGGCTTTAGGAAGTCAAAATGTCATGGCTGTTACCATGCCAGGCCCCTACTCCTCTAAAGGAAGCGTGGAAGATTCTAAAAAGCTAGGAGATAACCTTGACATTGACATGAGAGTTATAGATATCAATAAAATCTATAAAAGTTTTAATGATAGCTTGGAACCTTTTTTTAAAGAAACAAAAGAAAATGTAGCAGAAGAAAACATTCAGGCAAGGATAAGGGGAAACCTCATCATGGCCCTGTCAAATAAATTTGGTCATCTTGTACTTTCAACGGGGAATAAAAGTGAGCTTGCAGTAGGTTACTGTACTCTCTATGGAGATATGAGCGGGGGACTTGGAGTTCTCTCAGATGTTCCAAAAACAATGGTGTACCAACTTGCAAATTATATAAATAAAGATAAAGAGATAATTCCCCAAAATATTATCGATAAAGCCCCCTCAGCAGAATTAAAGCCAGACCAAAAAGATGAGGATAGCCTGCCACCTTATGAACTATTAGACGACATACTATATTATTATATAAGTCTTCAAAGCTCACCTTCAGAAATAGCCAGACAGTTAAACATAGATTTGACTTTGGTGAACAATATTATAAAAATGGTTGATAAAAATGAATACAAAAGGCAGCAAGCTCCACCCGGGCTAAAAATTACTTCTAAAGCTTTTGGTTCAGGCAGAAGAATGCCTATTGCGGCAAAGTAATAAAAGCTGTCACCTTAGAAAATGGGTGACAGCTTTTATTATTCTAACAGAGTTGCTATTATTCAGTTTTTAGCTACCCGTGTTTATTATTAATTGCTGCCTGCATTTGCTCCTTTGACCTGGAAGTCCGCATAACTTTCAATCCCATGTTCTTCCATATCAAGTCCAGTAGTTTCTTCTGCTGCAGAAACTCTTAATCCTATTGTTGCATCTATAGTTTTGAATAAGACAAAGGTTGTTGACATGACCCAAACTGCGATTGCTACAACACCTATTAACTGAACCCCTAAGAGACTGGCACCACCACCGTAAAGTAGCCCGCCATCTGTTGCTAGAAAACCAACAGCAATTGTTCCTACTGCACCACAGATTCCATGTACTCCGGCAGCCCCTACGGGATCGTCGATTTTGAGAACTCTATCTATAAATTCTATTCCATATACTATGGCAAAACCTGAAAGAATTCCTATAGCAGCTGCTCCAAAAGGACTAACTATGTCAGCGCCAGCTGTAACTCCTACAAGCCCTCCAAGGGCTCCATTTAACGCAATACTTACATCTGGTTTCCCATATTTAGCCCAGGTGACAAACATACTTACAATTGCTCCAAAAGCTGCTGATAGGTTAGTGGTAACAAAAATATGTGCTATACTGTCAACTGCCATCCCTGATAGGGTAGAGCCGGGGTTAAAACCAAACCATCCAAACCAGAGGATAAATACACCCAAAGCTCCAAGGGTCAAACTATGACCTGGTATTGCATTTGGTTTTCCGTCTTTTGTATATTTTCCGATCCTTGGTCCAATAACCATAGCTCCAATCAATGCTGCCCATCCACCTAAAGAGTGAACTACTGTTGAACCTGCAAAATCATGAAACCCAAGTCCTGCTAGCCAGCCGTCTCCCCAAATCCAGTGTCCTGCAACTGGATAGATAAGAGTTGTGATGAAAAAACTATATATTAGATAAGATATAAACTTAGCTCTCTCAGCTACAGCACCGGCTAATATAGTTGCTGCAGTTGCAGCAAAGACTGTTTGAAAAATCAGGAAAGCATATAATGGTATATCTACTAAACCCTCATAACTTCCTCTTGTAAATAAGTCTACCTGCCCAAAAATCCCACTTACACTTGCTCCAAACATTATACTAAACCCTATAGTCCAGTACATGACCGACCCTACAGAAAAATCCATTAAGTTCTTCATGATAATGTTACCAGCGTTTTTTGCCCTGGTAAAACCTGACTCAACCATTGCAAATCCTGCCTGCATCAAAAACACAAAAACTGTAGCTATTAAGACCCATACGGTATCAACAGCAATTGAAACTTCACCTATATCCATAAAAATCTCCTCCTCGTTTTAAAATTAAATACCTCAAAATCAATACCTTGAATTAATAAATTATAAATTTAACAAAAAATTATAGAGCGTTGTAGCCCTCTTCGCCAGTTCTAACC
>CAZCIZ010000020.1:0-36067 GCA_964498995.1 uncultured Clostridia bacterium
GCAAGCAATTCAAGAGAAAATCCAAAAGGTTTACTTATTAACCTTCGTGCACCTTCCCTGCCTAGATATAATGTATTAATAATAAAAACTTAAAACGTATCTCCATATACTGCAGCAGTGAAATAAATCAGTTATTTTCATTACTAGTTAGGTAAATTTTAAACTTAATTACATAGGGAGGGGAATATTATTTATGAGTGTAAATAAAGTTGTAATGGCTTATTCCGGTGGCCTTGATACTTCAGTGGCTGTGCAATGGATAAAGAATGAATACGATTGTGAAGTGATCGCTATGGTAGGAGATGTTGGACAAAAGGAGGAGCTTGAACCCATAAGGGAAAAAGCGCTGTCTACAGGAGCAAAGAGGGTATACGTGGAGGATCTGACAGAAGCATTTGTGAAAGATTATGTCTACCCTACTCTCAAAGCTGGTGCAGTGTATGAGGATAAGTACCTCCTTGGGACTTCAATAGCAAGGCCTGTCCTGGCAAAGAGGATGTGCGAGATCGCTGAAAAAGAAGGGGCCGATGCAATTGCCCATGGTTGTACAGGTAAAGGCAATGATCAGGTGAGGTTTGAGCTTACGGTGAAAGCTTTGATGCCTCACTTAAAGATAATAGCTCCGTGGAGGGAGTGGGAGTTAAAAAGTAGAGAGGATTGTATCAACTATGCCCAGGAGAATGGCATCCCTGTGCCGGTAAGTAAGGACAAGCCTTATAGCATAGATAGGAATTTGTGGCATTCGAGTTATGAAGGCGGGGTTTTGGAAGATCCTGAATTCGAACCTGACGAGGAAATGTTTGTCATGACCAGGGCTCCGGAAAAGGCGCCTTCTGAACCTAGGTATGTGGAGCTTGAATTCGAACAGGGGATTCCGGTTAAGCTTGATGGTAAGGAGATGGCTCCTGTTCTGATGCTAGAGAGCTTAAATGATATTGCAGGAGAACACGGGGTTGGAAGAGTGGATATTGTGGAAAATAGATTGTTGGGCATGAAATCTAGGGGAGTGTATGAGACGCCTGGAGGAACCTTGTTGTTTACAGCCAAGAAGGAATTAGAATACCTGGTTCTAGATAAAGATACCATGCATTTTAAAGAATTGATAAGCCAAAAGTATGCTGAACTCGTGTACAATGGTCTCTGGTTCACCAAGTTAAAGGATTCCTTGGATGCTTTTGTTGATGAGACTCAAAAGAATGTGACCGGGAAGGTGAGACTGAAGTTGTATAAGGGTTCTGTCATTATAGCAGGAAGGTCTTCGCCTTACAGTCTATATGATGAAAAACTTGCAACCTTTGAAGAAGACGAGGTTTACGACCAAAAGGATGCGGAAGGTTTTATCAATCTATTTGGGCTTTCTACCATGAATCAAGGGATTGTAGAGAGGCGGAAAAAATAAGGGGTGATTTTAATGAAGTTGTGGGGAGGTCGTTTTACCCGGAAAACCGATGAGTTAGTGGAGAAATTTAACGCATCAATTGATTTTGATAAAAAATTGGCTTTATATGATATTATTGGAAGTAGAGCCCATGTGAAAATGCTTGCCAAACAAGATATAATATCTACTGAAGAGAGGGATGAAATCCTCAAAGGCCTTGATATGGTGGAGAAGGAAATAAGGGACGGTAGTTTTGATTATAAGGTTATGCATGAAGACATTCACATGAATATTGAGGCCAGATTGATAGAGATTATAGGTGATGTAGCTAAAAAGATACATACTGCCAGGAGCAGGAATGATCAAGTGGCTTTGGATATGCATCTTTATGCCAGAGATAAGCTTGTCACCTTGTTGGAGCTCTTGGTGGATATTGAAAAATCAATAGTTGCTCTGGCCGGCGAGCATATGGATACTGTAATGCCGGGGTATACCCACCTTCAAAGAGCTCAACCCATCTCCCTCTCCCATCACCTTATGAGTTATTACGGGATGTTCAAGCGGGATATGGAGCGGTTGTTGGACTTGTATAAGAGGGTGGATATTATGCCCTTGGGGGCTTGTGCCCTGGCGGGGACCAGCTTCCCTATCGACAGGGAACAAGTGGCAAAGGAGCTTTCTTTTACCGGGATTTATGAGAACAGTATGGATGCTGTTAGTGACAGGGATTTTGTCCTGGAGTTTTTGTTCAATCTCAGTACTATAATGACTCACTTGAGCAGGTTTAGCGAGGATATTATCCTCTGGTCTTCCTCTGAATATGGTTTTATAGAGCTCGATGATAGCTTTTGTACTGGGTCTAGCATCATGCCCCAGAAAAAAAATCCAGATGTAGCTGAACTGATAAGGGGGAAGGTTGGTAGAGTTCTAGGGTCTTTGAATGGTCTATTTGTTACATTGAAGGCTTTGCCTCTGGCGTACAATAAAGATATGCAGGAAGATAAGGAAGGTTTTTTTGATGCTGTAGAGACGGTTACAGTTTCCCTTACTCTTTTTATCGGGATGCTTTCCGGGATCAATGTGAAAAAGGAAAAGATGAAAGAAGCGGTATACGGAGATTTTTCCAATGCTACAGACCTGGCGGATTACATGGTGAAAAAAGGTGTTTCCTTTAGAGATGCTCATGCCCTGGTGGGAAGAGCTGTCCTTTATTGCCAGGAAAAGAACAAGTTGTTGGCGGAGCTTACTCTGGATGAATTAAAAGAAATCTCTCCTTTGCTTGACGAGGACGCTTTTTCTTACCTTGATCCTGTTGCTTCAGTTCAAGAGAAAAATAGCAGAGGAGGACCTGCAGAAAAAGAGGTCAAAAGACAACTTGAGTTGGCAAGAAAGGAAATTACTGACATGGAAGGGGAACTAGATAAACTGGTTAAAATGCTGGAATAATAGTAATAGTATTGACCAAAGGAGTGCACGGGTTTTGGCATTTAAATTGACTGTCCTTGGCAAGTATTCTCCTTTCCCTCCTCAAGGTGGGGCCTGTTCTGGGTATTTGTTGAGCGCTGGTAAAGAAAACATCTTAATAGATTTGGGTGGAGGAATCTTGAGCAGGCTTCAGGGCTTTATTAATAT
This sequence comes from uncultured Clostridia bacterium, assembly GCA_964498995.1. GTDB lineage: Bacteria > Bacillota > Natranaerobiia > Natranaerobiales > Natranaerofabaceae > Natranaerofaba. Next base: position 3,011 of record CAZCIZ010000020.1, read on the forward strand.
AAAGGAACTCTGCTGTGTCCTGCTTTCTCATCATCACCCTGATCACAAAGCAGATATTCATTCCCTTAGGCATGCCTGGAGGGCTTTGATGCAGCGGGGAGAAGTGAATTCACCTCTTCGGATTTTCACCCCTGATGAGCCCAGGGGTGAAGTTGGTAGGTTGAAAAGCTATAGAGATATATTGGATGTGGTAAAGTTACAACCAGGGCTGGATTATCCTTTTAGACCTTTTTTGATCGAATGGATCCAGACAAGTCACCCGCTGAAATGTGCAGCTTATTCTGTTAAATATGCTGGTCAAAAGTTTGTATATACCGGAGATACAGAACTTGTAAAGGATAGTTTTTTGTATGATTTTTGTAAAAGGGCCGATCTGCTTTTAGCTGAGACTTCTCTGATGGAAGAGGATAAAGGCGAGGTGCCAGGACATATGACAGCGGCAGAAGCAGCTTATCTAGCTAAAGAAGCCGGTGTTAAAAAATTGATCCTTACTCATTTTTGGCCTTTTTATGAAGAGACGGATCTCTTAAATGAAGCAAAAAAAGTATTTGATAACTCACATCTTGCCGGGGAAGGGCAAACATATTTTATCCCATGATACAGGTGATACAAGCAAATTTTTTGGTACCGGCTGCTTCAAAGGTAAGAACCGTGATTACCAAAAAAACTCTTAGGGAGGTGAAAAAGCTAGTCGCTGAAAAGTCCAACTTATTCAAACAGGTTCTTTTTAGCGATCTGGCTCCTGAATGTTTAGATATGAATTGATGCAAGGAAATGAGTTTGAACTTTTGACCAAGATTGTGCATGGAAAAGGTACTATAAATGAATTAGGCGAAAAAGTCAAAGGGTTAGGGATTAAAAAGCCTTTGATAGTTGCAGGTGATGGTGTCAGAAAGGCTGGTCATTTGAAGCTAGTGGAAGAGATATTGAAAAGGGAAGGTTTTTCATATGCCATCTATAACGGGGTCGTGCCCGATCCTTGTATTGATACCGTCGCTCAAGGAACAAAATGTTATAATGAAGAAAAATGCGATAGTTTGATTGGCCTGGGCGGTGGCAGTGCCATGGATACGGCTAAGGCAATAGGAGTGGAGGTCGTACATAAAGAACCCGTCCTAGAATACGAGGCTGCTGAAGGCAAGAAACCTTTGAAACACAGGATCCCCCCCTTGGTTACCATAGCTACCACTGCGGGTACGGGAAGTGAAGTCACCATGTGGTCTGTGATAAAGGATCCCGCCAGGGAATATAAATTTAACACCGGTGGGCCTTTGATCTCCCCTCACTTTGCCATTGTGGACCCCGAACTTCATGTTACCATGCCCCCCGATATAACTGCTAGTACCGGGATGGATGCTATCTGTCATGCCATTGAGTGCTATACCTGTCATTATGCACAACCTCATACCGACGCTATGGCTTTACTTGCCATAGAATATGCAGGAAAATATCTCAGGAGGGCTGTGGGTAATGGCAAGGATATTGAAGCCAGGTACGCAATGGCTATGTCAGCTAATTTGGCAGGGATATCCTACGGAAGTGACAGCGCCGGGGCAGTCCATGCAATGACTCAGACTCTAGGAGGGATTATAGAAATTCCCCATGGAAAGGCCGTTGCAGCTACCCTTGCACCTTCCATGGAATATAACTGGATTGGCGATCCTTATAAATTTGCCCGGATTGCCCAGGCTCTGGGAGTGGATATTTTCAAGATGAGCCTGGAGGAAGCTGCTGTTGCTTCTGTGGATGCGGTATATGCCATGGCTGAAGATATAAATTGTCCTACTTTAGGCGAGCTGGGTGTAAGCCGGGAGATGATTCCAAGACTTGCAAAAGAGGCCTATAATGATCCACAGACGGTAGGTAATCCCAGGGACATTGACATTGAGGGATATGAGAAAATTTATCGAAGATGTTTTTGAAAGCTTAAAACTTTAATAAGACTAAATTTAAAAAAGGAGATGATATCATGTCTGGTGATAATGAGCAAAAGTTACAGGATTTGTTAAAGGAGAGATCCAAAGATGGCAAGATTACATGTACAGATTGCCATGAGATCAGCGAAGAATATTCCTATAGCTTGGAGGAAATCGGCCAAAAGGCTGATGAAATCAAGATAAAAATAGTCAACTGTAAGCTGGGGTGCTTTTAGATAGCGGGGTGTTTAATTTGCTAGAAGTTTTGACAGTGGATGAGGCAAGGGATAAAATAATATCCACGTTGAAAGATCATGGCTATGGAGAAGGTAAAATAGGAACTGAAATAATAACTTCTGAATCTGCTTTGGACAGGGTGCTAGCAGAGAGCCTTCAAGCTGCAATGGACCTTCCTCCTTTTTCTAGGTCTACAGTGGATGGTTATGCAGTGAGAGCTGAAGATACCTATGGAACAAGTGAGTCTTTTCCAGGCATCTACAAGGTTGTAGGCAAGGTGTTAATGGGGGAACAACCTCGGGTAAAAGCAGGTAAGGATGATGTGGTGGAAATTGCAACTGGGGGGATGCTCCCCCAGGAAGCTGACGCGGTGGTCATGATAGAAGAAACGGAGTCTTTTTCTGAGGATTCTATTTTGATCAATGCTCCTGTTTCCCCGGGTGAAAATGTGATCAAGGCTGGGGAAGATGTTGTAAAAGGTGAAAAGGTCTTTGAAAAAGGTCAGCTGATAAGAAAGCAGGATATAGGAGCCCTGGCTGCCCTTGGAATCACCGAAATATTGGTATACAAACAGCCCAAAATAGGGATAGTCTCTACAGGGGATGAAGTGGTCGAGCCTTCTAGGGAACTAAGCCCGGGGAAAATAAGAGATATAAATTCATGGGCCTTAAAAAGCACTAGCCTTGATGCAGGTGCAGTGCCCTTACTCTATGGGATTTCTCCCGATGACAAGGATGAACTTATGGCCCGGGTAAAAAAAGCGGTTTCAGAAACGGACCTTGTGATCATTTCCGGTGGTAGCTCTGTAGGGGAAAGAGATGTTAGCTATGAGGTTATCGATTCTTTGGGGAAGGAAACTGGTGGCGTAATCTTTCACGGGATTTCAATCAAACCAGGAAAGCCAACTATCTTTGGGATGGTCGATGATAAGCCGGTTTTTGGATTATCTGGAAATCCAGTCAGTGCTATGGTGACCTTTGAGCTCTTTGTCAAGGAAGGAATAAATGTACTAAAGGGACAAAAAAGGCAGCTTCCTACTCCTACTATTAGAGGGACTCTTACCAGGAACTTGTCATCTAAGGGAGGGAGAGAAGATTATGTCAGGGTGAAATTAGAAAAAGATGCCAAAGGAAATATCAAGGTGGTACCCGTCCTTGGTGAAGCTGGCTTGATTTTTACCTTGACAGAAGCTGATGGCTTGATAAGGATACCGCAAAACACGGAAGGGATAATGTCAGGAGAGGAAGTGGAAGTGTATATATTTTAAATCTAGATTTTCTAAATGAGCCGTAATAACGTAATATTTTATAAAATAAAGGCTCTGTAAAATGTAACAGCGCCAAAATAAAAAGGACGTGTCTTGGTAATGAAAGAAGAAAGAAAAGTCTACTTAGAAAATACTTCTTTAGAAGAAGCCAGACAAAAACTCTTTGATGCTTTGGATAGAATAAGCACGGAGGAAAACCTAGATTGGGATGAATCACATTCTGAAAAGGTTTTTGTAGACAATGCTATCAACAGGTACACAAGTGAGCCTGTCTATGCCAGGGTATCATCGCCTCATTATCATGCCAGTGCCATGGATGGCATTGCTGTGGATTCAAGAAATACTAAAGAAGCTACATCAAGAAATCCGGTGACCCTTTCCCTCGACAAAGGGGAAGTGTACCTGGTTGATACCGGGGATCCTATCCCGGCGGGGACAGATGCGGTTATTATGATAGAAGAGATAGAGTGGTTGAGTGATGATGAAATCGAGATTATCAGATCGGTATCGCCCTGGGAAAATGTTAGGAATATAGGAGAAGACCTTGTGGCAACGGAGATGATAGTGCCGGCAAATCATAAAATAAGGCCCGTGGATATAGGGGCTATTCTGGCAGGGGGAATTACCGAAATAAAAGTTAAGCTTTCTCCCAAGGTGGCTGTAGTACCCACAGGAAATGAACTTAGAGAACCAGGGGAAAAGTTGAAACCCGGAGATATCATCGAGTACAATTCCAGGATGCTTGCAGGCTATATCTCCCAGTGGGACGGTGAGGCTTACAGGCAGGACAAGGTTATTGATGATTATGACAAGATTAAGGCGAAAATCAAGAACCTTTCTGATTCCTTTGACCTGGTGATCGTCAATGCCGGGTCTTCTGCCGGAAGAGAAGATTATACTTATAAAGTTGTAGAGGAGCTTGGAGAAGTCCTGGTACATGGGGTGGCTATCAAGCCTGGTAAGCCGGTGGTGATTGGAATTGTAAACAACACCCCGGTAATCGGGATCCCTGGATATCCAGTTTCTGCTTTGATAGCCCTGGAGTGTTTTGTCAAACCTTTGCTTGATTACTGGCTTAGAGGACATAAAAAAATCAAGGATGAGGGAGAAGAAAGGGAAACAGTTAATGCTAAAATCACCAAGAAGATGGTTTCTTCTTTAACCGCGGCCGAATTTGTCAGGGTAAAGCTTGGGAAGCTGGACGGAGAATATATAGCATCCCCCCTTAAAAGGGGAGCCGGGATAGTCATGTCCATGGTGGAGGCTGATGGGATGGTAGTTGTACCCCAGCAAAAAGAAGGCTTTTTAAAAGATGAAAAGGTTAAGGTTGAACTGTTAAAACCCAGGTACCTGGTTGATAACACCATGGTATGTATAGGGAGTCACGATATAACTTTAGACCTCCTGGGGGGAATACTATATAAGCACCACTATCCTTATAGTCTATCTTCCAACAACGCTGGAAGTATGGGAGGAATTATGGCTATTTCCAGGGGGGAAGCTCACCTGGCAGGAGTACATCTTCTTGACCCTGATAGCGGTGAATACAACCTACCTTTGCTAGAAAAATATATTAATGAGGAAGTGGTAGTGATTAACCTTGTCTACCGGGATCAAGGTTTTATCGTCCCTAAAGGAAATCCCAAGGATATTAAAGCTTTAAAAGATCTTACCAGGGATGATGTGAGAATGATAAATAGGCAGAGGGGAGCAGGAACGAGGGTTTTGTTGGATTATTATCTTGACAAGGATGGGATTTCTAACCAAGAAATCACAGGTTATCATAAAGAAGAGGTAAATCACCTCTCCGTTGCTGCTGCTGTTGATGGTGGTTCTGCTGATGTAGGACTGGGCATAAGGGCTGCATGTGAAGCTCTCGACTTGGATTTTGTCTTTTTGGCGAAGGAAAGATACGATCTTGTCATCCCCAAAAAGTATTATGAGAGTGATGGAGTGGTTAAGCTTGTTGAAACCATCAAAAGTGATGAGTTCAAAGAAGCTGTAGAGAACCTTCCTGGATATGACCTGTCTAGATCAGGGGAAATAATTGCAGAACTTTAGTGTAGATGACACGACCAATAATTAACTTTAACAAGCCTTAGTGTAAAGGGTTAAAGGTAGATTGAAGATAAATGGGAGGGAAGTTATATTGGAATATTCAGCCGGAATATTGACCCTCAGTGATAAAGGTTCAAAGGGTGAAAGGGAAGATGAGAGTGCAAGGGTGATAGAAAATAAGTTAAAGGAATTGGAGCTAAACATTCCTCTGAAGGAGTATAAAATCTTACCTGATGATGAAGATAAAATTATAAAAGAGATGTGCCGGATGGCTGATGAGTTAAATATTGACTTATTGATCACCACGGGAGGTACTGGTTTGAGCTCCAGGGATTTTACCCCTGAAGCAACTAAAAAGATCATTCATCGGGAAGTGCCGGGAATTGCCGAGGCTATCAGGCAGGAGAGCATTAAAAAAACTCCTCACGGTATGCTCAGCAGGGGAGTTGCCGGAATCAGGAAAAACACCTTGATCATCAACTTACCCGGAAGTCCTAAAGCCGTATCTGAATGCATGGATGTAATAAAGCCTGCCCTACCCCATGCCCTAGAAATATTGAAAGGTGAAGCCTCGGAATGTGCAAGGCAGTAATGAAAATAACTGATTTATTTTACTGCAGCAGTATATGGAGATAAGTTTTAAGTTTTTATTATTAATACATCTTGAAGAGGAGCCAGGAAAGGTACACGAAGTTTAATAAGTAAACTTTTAGTTTTTGGATTTTCTCTTAAATTGCTTGCTAAATACCATAAGCGAACTTTTGATTTGGACGATTTTGCAAATCCTTGTGAGCGTTGGTATTTAGCAAGCAATCTATCAATAAAATACAAATATTTACGATTAACTTCGTAGACCTCTTATTTTCTTACTAACTATCCTGTTTTCCCCTTTTTGGCTTCTTCCTTTTCTTCCTCTTCATCTTCATCATCTTCTTTTTCCCTTAGAGTACGTTTTAGGACTTTCCCTATCAAGGTCTTTGGGAGTTCATCAGCGAACTCGAATATTTTTGGAACTTTATAAGCAGCCAGGTTTTCTTTGCAGTACTTTTCTACTTCTTCTTCGGTTAGTTTTTCGTCTTTTTTGGGGACTATGAAGGCTTTGACAGTTTCCCCTCTGTATTCATCCTGAACTCCTATGACACATGCTTCGGAGATCTTTGGATGTTTGTAAAGCACTTCTTCCACGTCTCGGGGATATACATTGAAACCCCCTGCCAGGATCATATCTTTTTTTCTATCCACTATGAAGAAAAAGCCATTTTCTTTCATTATAGCTATATCCCCTGTATAAAACCAGCCATCTTTTAGAACCATGTTGGTTTCATCGGGCATATTCCAGTAACCTTTCATAACCTGAGGGCCCTTGACAGCAAGTTCTCCCCGCTCCCCGATAGGAAGATCTTCTTTTCCAGTTTCAAGATCAACTACTTTACAGTCGGTATCAGGAAGTGGAATCCCAATACTGCCTTCTTCCCTGTGACCATAGATAAGATTGCAGTGAGTAGCGGGTGATGTTTCCGATAATCCATAAGCTTCAACCAACTTTCCGCCGGTGATCTCTTCAAATTCCTTTTGGACTCTGACGGGGAGAGGTGCAGCACCGCTAAGGCAGACCCTGATAGAGGAAATGTCGTATTTTTTAATATCCGGGTGGTCTAGCAAGGCTATATACATCGTCGGTACACCTGGAAACAATGTTGGTCTGTACTTTTTGATCAATTTTAAAATATTGTTGACATCGAATCTTGGAACTAAAATCAAAGTTCCCCCTGCTGAGATAGAATAATTCATACAGGCAGTCATTCCGTAAACATGAAAGAAAGGAAGTGCCCCCATGGTCATTTCTTCACCTTCTTTAAGGTCGGGAATCCAGCTTTTCATCTGGGTGACATTTGCCACCAGGTTGGAATGAGTTAACATGGCGCCTTTGGAAGTTCCTGTAGTGCCACCTGTATACTGGATAAGGGCCAGGTCTTCTTTAGGGTCTAATTCTACCTGCTTCGGTTCTTTGCCTGAGTACTTGTTCATGAGTTGTTTAAACCAGAGCACGTCTTCTTGGGGCGGTATTTTGACATTTTTTCCTTCCCTTTTTTCCTTTAATGGATATAACAGGTTAAAGGGAAAGGCTAGGTAATCCTTGATACTGGTGAGAATGACTTTTTCAAGCTGAGTTTTATTTCTGATTTTTTGAATAGTGGGATAAATGATATTAAGGGAAATTAAAACTTTTGACTCACTATCTCTCATCTGGTGTTTCAGTTCGTTCTCTTTATAAAGAGGATTTGTTTGGACTACTATTGCACCAATTTTTAGTGCGGCGTAATATGAAATCACCAGTTGTGGTGAATTAGGCAACATTATAGCTACCCGATCGCCTTTTTTCACCCCTAATTCTTGTAAGCAGTGAGCAAAGGCATGAACTTGCCTTGTTAGTTCCCTGTAAGTTATTTTTGCATCAAAAAAAACTGTCGCGGTATTATTAGGATATTTTTCCGTGGTCTCTTCCAACATCTTATATAGTGGGATATTTGGATAATCCAGGGACTTGGGAATGTCTTCTGGATAACTCTTTAGCCAGGGTCTGTCTTTAATTGTGTTCATGATCTAATCCTCCCTCTAATTATGTGTTATAGATTTACAGTTTTCGCAGTAGTATTAAGTTCTCTTACATATATACTATTAAAAATTTTCAGAAAAAACAATACTGGTTTTCACTTAATAGTAAGTTTTTTCATCTAATTGCATAATAAATCATCTAGTGGTTAATAATACCACAACAGACACAGGTCAAAAAAAATGCAATTTTAAGAATTTGAGAGAATGTAAGATATAATTTTGTTTAAAAGTCTCTGGTAAAGAGTGAGTTTTTGGTTGTATTATTGATTTTGACGTTCAATTTGTTTAATATTATATGTGTAATTAGCACTCGATAGTGGTGAGTGCTAACAATACAATATAATAAAATAAATTGTAGATCAAAGGAGGGTAATGAAAGATGAGCATTAAACCATTAGGCGATCGAGTTCTGGTTAAACTTGTTGAAAAGCAGGAAGAGAAGACAAAGAGCGGTATTGTTCTTCCCGAGCAGGCTAAAGAGCAGCCCCAGGAAGGCGAAGTCGTAGCCGTAGGATCAGGCAAGGTATTAGAGGACGGCAGCAGGTTAGAACCAGAGGTTAAAGTAGGAGACAAGATCATCTATTCAAAGTTTGCGGGAAATGAGATTGAGAGAGATGATGAAAAGTACTTAATCCTACGTCAGGACGATATCCTGGCTGTTATCGAATAAATAATAACATAAAAAGGAGGTAATAAAAAATGGCTAAAGAAATTAAATTTAGAGAAGAAGCCAGACGTGAGCTAGAGTGCGGTGTTGATAAGCTTGCAGATACATTAAAAGTGACCTTAGGTCCTAAAGGTAGAAATGTGGTATTGGAGAAAAAGTTCGGTTCTCCCGAAATTACCAATGACGGGGTGACTATAGCAAGAGAAATTGAGCTAAAAGATCATTTTGAAAATATGGGAGCCCAGCTGGTAAAAGAAGTAGCAACCAAGACAAATGATGTGGCTGGAGACGGGACCACAACAGCTACACTGTTGGGTCAGGCTATGATTAGACAGGGAATTAAAAATGTTACTGCAGGCGCCAATCCCATGATCATAAGAAAGGGAATCCAAAAAGCTGTGGATGCTGTGGTGGAAGAACTACAGAACAACTCCAAGCTTGTTGAAGATAGAGAGTCAATTTCCCAGGTTGCTTCAATCTCAGCTAACGACGAAGAAGTAGGGGAGTTAATCGCCGATGCCATGGAGAAAGTAGGAAAAGACGGCGTGATTACAGTAGAAGAGTCCAAGACTTTCAAGACTGATTTGAGAGTAGTTGAGGGTATGCAGTTCGATAGAGGCTATGTTTCCCCATACATGGTTACTGACAACGAGAAGATGGAAGCGGTTCTTGATGAACCTTATATCTTGATAACTGACAAGAAGGTAGCAAGCATTCAAGAAATATTACCCCTTCTAGAAAAAGTGGTTCAGCAAGGCAAGGAGGTACTTTTGATCGCCGAGGATGTAGAAGGCGAAGCTCTTGCTACCCTTGTAGTCAATAAGATTAGGGGAACCTTTACATGCGTATCCGTTAAAGCGCCAGGATTTGGAGATAGAAGAAAGGCAATGCTTGAAGATGTTGCTGTCCTAACCGGTGGGCAGGTAATCAGCGAAGATGTTGGACTAGAGCTAAAGAATGCCGATATCAGCATGCTAGGAAAGGCTAAGCAGGTTAGGGTTACTAAGGATGAAACAATCATCGTAGATGGTGAAGGAAACGCAGATGACATTCAAAGCAGAATTTCTCAAATGAGGACTCAAATCGAAGAAACAACTTCCGATTTTGATAAAGAAAAACTTCAGGAAAGGCTGGCAAAACTTGCCGGTGGGGTTGCAGTTGTAGAAGTTGGTGCAGCCACAGAGACAGAAATGAAAGAGAAAAAGCTTAGAATAGAAGACGCCCTTAACTCTACTAGGGCTGCGGTAGAAGAAGGAATTGTAGCCGGTGGAGGTACAGCCTTGATAGATGTACTAGATGCCCTGGATAAAGTGGAAGCAGATGGTGATGAAGGTACAGGTGTGGACATCGTAAGAAAGGCACTGGAAGAGCCTTTGAAGCAGATCGCCCACAATGCAGGATCTGAGGGAACTATAGTGGTAGAAAAGGTTAAGTCAGAACCTGTAAATCACGGTTATAATGCCCTGACAAATGAGTATGGAAACATGCTAGAACAGGGAATCGTTGATCCCAAAAAGGTTACCAGGAACGCTATCCAGAATGCAGCCAGCATTGCGGCAATGTTCTTGACTACAGAAGGTGTAGTAGCAGATCTTCCAGGAGATGATGGTGACGACATGGCCGGTGCCGGCGGCATGGGAGGCATGGGCGGAATGGGCGGAATGCCCCCAATGTAAACTAGGCCGCCCCGATAATTTCCTCTGCTACAGCTATGGAAGATAGTAGGAATTTTTTCGAGGGTAGAATTTGATATTAGAATTGTAAATAAAGGATAAAAAGGGCAGGGATAAATCCATAAAGAAGGATTAACCCCTGCCCTTTTTTGTGTTAAAATTATTTAAAAACGATAGTACGAAAATAAGAGGTTCAAGAAGTTTAATCGTAAACACTTGAATTTTAATGGTTCAATGTTTTTAAGCATCCAAATAATTTTATCTAAACAAATAATATTTGTCATGGAGATTCATTACAATAAAATTCAAAAAAGTTTACTTATTAAACTTCTTGAACCTTACCCAAAGTCACCTTTAAGTTAGTATCATCTGTATCAAATTTAATGGTGAGCTGAACATGGGAGTTAGTAAGAAAGTAAATCAGTTATTTTCATTACTAGTTGTGGTGTGAAAGTCAAAACATAGTAGGCTAGTATGAGTCTCCATTGGAATTTTGCTGCTTGCCTGAATTGACAGTTTGTACTCATGGGAATTATAATAGGCTTATGTGAGAAAGTTAATCGTAAAAGGGGAGTTTTATTATATGAGTACTAATTTTTTTAGAAAAAGGAAAAAAACCGTTGTCTTTGCTATAGCTATTTTTGCAGGTGTGGCTCTGATTGGGTCTACCCTCATCGGGGCAGGATTGGGTGGAATGGGCGGTTTTGGTACAGGTGGAAAACAAGAGCAGTATCAAGCTAATTTAGAAGCATACGAACAAGAAGCCGAAGAAAATCCCGATGATATTGAAAGTTGGCTAAACCTGGGAGGAATTCAACTTCATGTAGGCAGTGAATACCTGCAGCAGGGAGATGAAGCATCAGCCAATGAATATTTTGAGCAGGCGTCCGAGTCCTTTGATAGAGCCCTAGAAATTGACGAAGAAAGCATAGAAGCCCTGGCAAACAAAAGCTTCATCTCTATGTATCTGGATGATTTCGAATCGGCTAAGGAGAATATAGAAAAGGCTTATGAGCTTGAGCCGGATAATCCAGATGTTCTACGTTTATATGGAGAGCTTTATCTTACAACAGGAGAATTCGATGGAGCCATGGAGAAATGGGAAGAGATCCTAGAGCTTGAAGATCTTTCTGAGCAGGAACGAGAACAATATGAAGATATGATTGATGAATACAAGGGATTGATGGAAGGGCTTCAGTTTGATGATAAGGATCTAGATGAGCTAGAAGATCCGGAAGAATTGGAGAAAAAAGAAGAAGAGATTATTGAAGATTTAGACGAAGATGACGATGATATTGATGAAGGTGAAGAATAAGGGCTATAAACAAGAGATGGAGTGTGATACTTGTGTCTAGAGAATTCGCTATTGTACTTGATTTTGGAGCTCAATACAGCCAGTTGATTGCGAGAAGGATTCGAGAAAAAAATGTATATTGTGAGATATATCCTTATAGTACCAGCGCCCAAAAGCTAAAAGAGCTATCTCCTGGGGCAATTATTCTGTCAGGAGGTCCCCAGAGTGTTTATTCTGAGGGGTCTCATGGCATTGACCCTGCTGTTTTCGAGCTTGGCATTCCTGTTCTTGGTATATGCTATGGGATGCAGTTGATGGTTAAGGAGCTTGGAGGAAAGGTAAGAAAAGGAGATAGCGGAGAATACGGCAAAAGTGTAATCTGGTTAGATAAAGAAACTGATACCGGCGATAGTTATATTTCCTTGTTTGATGGACTTCCAAAAAAACAAAACGTTTGGATGAGTCATAGGGATATAGTTGAATCGGTGCCAACTGGATTTGAAGTAATAGCTACCACGGAGAAAGGTTATACTGCCGCAATTTACAACCCCGAAGAGAATCTATTCGGAATTCAATTTCACCTAGAAGTTAAACATACTGAATACGGCGAAGATATCCTGGACAGGTTTTTGTTTGGAGTAGCTGAGTTCAGTGGGAACTGGACTATGGATTCCTATGTGGATAATATAGTTTCAAAAATTGAACAAGAAGCAGGAGATAAAAAAGCTGTCTGTGGCATTTCCGGGGGTGTTGATTCCTCAGTGGCTGCTTTACTTGTACACAGGGCCATAGGAGATAACCTAACCTGTATTTTTGTCAATCACGGTCTACTTCGAAAGAATGAACCTGAAGAAGTTTTGCAGGCTTTGAGGGATGAATACAACATGAAGGTCATATATGTAGATGCCGTGGAAAGGTTTTTGAACAAGCTTGAAGGTGTAACAGATCCTGAAAAGAAGAGAAAGATAATCGGAGAAGAGTTCATCAGGGTATTTGAAGAAGAAGCCAAAAAGATCGGGGAAATTCATTACCTGGTACAGGGTACCATTTATACTGATGTGATCGAAAGCGGAACTGATTCTGCCAGTGTGATCAAGTCTCATCACAATGTAGGGGGACTACCGGAAAAGATGGAATTGAACTTACTTGAGCCCCTTACATCGTTATTTAAAGACGAAGTAAGAAAAGTAGCCAAGGAACTTGAAATGCTTGATGAACTTGCCTGGCGACATCCTTTTCCTGGTCCCGGCTTAGCTATCAGGGTCCTTGGAGAAATAACTAGAGAAAAACTGGAAATCTTGCGGGAAGCTGATTATATAGTAATTGAAGAAGTGAAAAAGGCCGGTATTTACAGTGATATATGGCAGTTATTTGCTATCTTGCCCGGGATAAAAAGTGTAGGAGTTAAAGGTGATGAGCGCTCTTATGAGCATGCAGTAGCATTAAGAGCTGTGACTAGCCATGATGGTATGACGGCAGACTGGTATAGATTTCCTTATGAAGTTCTAGAAAGAATATCTCACAGGATTGTCAATGAAGTTCAGGGAGTTAACAGGGTAGTGTACGATATAACCTCAAAACCTCCAGGAACTATTGAATGGGAATAGAAAAAGTAATCCTGTAATGTTGAGCCTGCAGTTTTTCTGCAGGTTTGTTGGTGTTTAAGTTTTATTTTGTGAATAACCTGGAGGGTTTTACTGGGCTTTAGCCTGTAATAGAGTGCATAGAGTGCATTGAAGGAGGTGTAATTCCCGGTTATGTCGATGATATTGAATCCAGAAAAAATATACGACTTCACACTAGGTATCGTCGGGGGCGGTCAGCTTGGCAAGATGTTAGCCCAGAAGGCCAAGACCATGGGAGCAAAGGTCGTTGTCCTAGATCCCACCCCGGGATCCCCCGCTGGAGAGGTAAGTGATAAGCAAATTGTGAGTGATTTTTTTAATAGAGAAGGTTTTTTGGAACTGGCCAGAGAAAGCGATATTGTCACTTATGAGTTCGAACATATAAGCGCTGGTTTTTTGAGAGAACTAGAAGATCAAGGCTATGTAGTGCGTCCGTCTGCAACAACCCTTGAAATAATCCAGGATAAAAAGAGACAGAAGAGTTTTTTGGCCCAGAACAGCATTCCCGTGGTAAATTTTGCCCCTGTTGAGGATTTTGAAGGCTTGAAGACAGCGGTGCAGGAGCTTGGAGTTCCTGCCATGTTGAAGAGCAGTAAGGGCGGTTATGATGGGAAGGGAAATTATCTAATAGAGCTTGATGGCGAAAAGGATGAATTGGAACCTGAGCTAGAAAAAGCTTATAATGAACTTGGCGGGGATGATAATCCCATGTATCTTGAAAGGTTTTTGGACTTTGAGCAGGAGGTTTCCGTTATGGCAGCTAGAAATGGTGAGGGTGTAGTGGTCAATTATCCTGTGGTACAAAACATCCATACTGAAAGCATTCTTCAATGTACTATTGCCCCGGCAAAAATATCTGAGCAAGTAAAAAAGCGAGTAGAAGAGATATCCCGGGAAATCATGTCTCTGTTCGGGGATATTGGAATATTTGGGATTGAATTTTTTGTAGGCAAAGATCAAGAAGCCTATGTTAATGAGATTGCCCCCCGCCCGCATAATTCCGGTCATTATACCATAGAAGCTTGTGACATATCGCAATTTGAAACCCATTTAAGGGCGATCATGGATTTGCCTTTAAATCAACCGGTTTTAACTAGACCGGCGGTAATGATGAATCTTTTGGGAGAAGACAAGGAAGGAAACCCTGTAGTTAATAATTTGGATAAAGCTCTTGAAATTGAAGGTTTGTCATTTCATCTGTACAGAAAGAAACAGAGCAGGCCAAAGAGGAAAATGGGTCACTTCACTGTCTGTGCAGATACCAGAGAAAAAGCCAGGAAAAAGGCCAAAGAGGCTTTTTCTCGGTTGAAAATAACAGGTGAATAAACAGGTAAATGTTAAAGGGGGAATTAGATTGGGATTTAAAGTAGGTATAATAATGGGAAGCGATTCTGATCTTCCTGTAATGCAGGAAGCCTGTAAAGTTTTAGATGAACTCCAGGTAGATTATGAAGAAGAAATTGTCTCCGCTCACAGGACTCCGGACAGAATGTATGAATATGCCAGAAAAGCTCCCGATAAGGGGATTAGTGTGATTATCGCCGGGGCTGGGGGCGCTGCTCACCTACCCGGCATGGTAGCATCCATGACTCATCTACCCGTTATAGGAGTTCCCATTAAGTCCAAAAATCTTTCCGGAGTAGATTCTCTTCATTCCATAGTTCAGATGCCTCCGGGAGTGCCCGTAGCTACTGTTGCCATCAATGGAGCAAGAAATGCAGGAATCCTTGCTGCAGAAATAGTGGCAGTGCACTCTGAGGAAATCAGGGATAATTTGATTGAATTCAAAAAAGACATGTCGGATAAGGTAAAGGAAAAATCTGAAAGGTTAAAGGAATTTGGCTACGAAAAATATCTAGACAAAGGATTTGATCTATAATGATAGAACGCTATACCCACCCGGAAATGAAAAGAATATGGAGCTTGGAAAATAAGTTTAAAAAATGGCTGGAAGTTGAGATTTATGCTCTAGAAGCTTTGACAGAGTTGGGGTTAGTGCCAAAAGAAGATGTGCAAAAAATCAGGGAGAATGCAACTTTTGATGTAGAGAGGATAAAGGAAATCGAAGCTGAAACCAGGCATGACGTTATCGCTTTTGTGAACTGTGTTGCTGAAAGCCTTGGTCCTGAAAAGAGATATCTCCACTATGGCCTGACATCTTCTGATGTGGTGGATACTGCCATGTCAGCTCTGATGAAGGAAGCCGTGGAATTAATCATGGAAGATATTGATGAGCTGATTGAAGTTTTAAAGGAAAAGGCCAGGGAACATAAAAACACTGTCATGATCGGCAGGACCCACGGTGTACATGCCGAGCCTACCACCATGGGGGTAAAATTCGCCCTGTTTTATACTGAGATGCAGAGAAATAAAGAAAGACTTGAAAGGGCAAAAGATACTATTTCTGCAGGTAAGATATCAGGGGCAGTGGGAACATATGCCAATGTACCACCATATGTAGAGGAATATGTTTGTAAACAAATGGGCCTTAATCCGGCCCCGGTATCCACCCAGATCATTCAAAGGGATAGGCATGCCGAACTTATGACCACCCTTGCCATCATTGGGGGGACCCTAGATAAACTTGCTACTGAAATCAGAGGCTTGCAAAAGTCCGAGACCAGAGAAGTTGAAGAACCCTTTTATCAAGGTCAAAAAGGTTCTTCTGCAATGCCTCATAAGAGAAACCCTGTGGTCTCCGAAAGGATATCAGGTCTTGTGAGGATTTTAAGAGGTAATGCTGGGGGAGCATTGGAAAACCAGCCATTATGGCATGAAAGGGATATTTCTCACTCTTCTATAGAAAGGGTGATTATTCCAGATAGCACCATTATCCTTAAGTATATTTTAGGCCAAGGTATAAGAATTGTTCGGGATTTAAAGGTTAATCCTGAAAGGATGAAGAAAAACATAGAAGAAACTTATGGGCTTGTTTTTAGTCAGCAGGTGTTGTTAAAACTGATTGACAAAGGGATCGTCAGGGATGAAGCTTATGTTATGGTACAGAGAAATGCCATGAAAGCATGGGAAGAAGAGCGCAGCTTTTTGCAGATTCTGAAAGAAGACTCTGAAGTAATGGGATATATTTCAGGACAAGAGCTTGATGAGTGTTTTGATCCTAAATATCATCTCAAAAATATAAATGCAATTTTTGATAGGCTGAATATTTGATCTGATCTTTTTCTAAAAATGAAGTTCAGAAATCAAACTCAAAAATAGGAGTGGTTTGGATTGGATAAAGGTTATTTGCTTCACGAAGGAAAAGCCAAAAGGGTATATACCCTGGAAGATACCGAGGAAGGGGATGACTTTTCTAAAGATCATCTACTGGTAGAATTCAAGGATAGTATTTCTGCTTTTGATGGAGAAAAGACAGATATTATTGCAGAAAAAGGCATCTTGAATAATGAAATTTCCTGCAGTTTGTTTTCCTATCTAGAAGCCAAGGGAATCAATACCCATTATGTCAAAAAGATTTCTCCAAGGGAAATGCTGGTCAAAAGGGTGGATATAATTCCCCTAGAAGTTGTGGTGAGAAATGTGGTCAGTGGTTCTCTGATCAGGAGATTGGGCCTTGTTGATGGTACTTGCTTAAAAGAGCCGGTAGTGGAGTTTTACTACAAGGATGATGAACTCGGGGATCCCCTGATCAATGAATTTCATATCAAAAACCTGGAAATAGCGGGCTTGGATGAAGTTCAATATATCACGGAAAAAGCCCTGGAAATAAATGAGATTCTCAAACCTTACTTTGAGAATCTGAACTTGACTTTGGTCGATTATAAATTGGAGTTTGGTAAAGACTCTGACGAAAAAATAGTTTTGGCCGATGAAATTTCTCCTGATTCTTGCAGACTTTGGGACAAAGAAACCCAAAAAATACTAGACAAGGATAGGTATAGAAAGGATATGGATGAAATAATCGAGAGCTATCAAGAGATATGGAATAGGATCAATGCCGCTGAATAAAACAGAATAATTGCTTAATAAAGGCTGAACAGAGATGGAATAAGAGCCGTCAGCCGGCTAACTGGAGGTGGAATTTTTGTTTCAAGCAAACATCAAAGTCATGCTAAAAAAAGGGGTTTTGGATCCCGAAGGTAAAGCTGTTCAAAATTCCTTAGCTACAATGGGCTATGATGATGTAAAGGATGTACGAGTGGGAAAATATATGACCTTGAATATTGAAACCGGGATAAAAGATGAGGCTGAAAAAAAGGTAAAAGAGATGTGCGAAAGGCTTCTCGCTAACCCTGTCATAGAAGATTACGATTATGAACTTGTGGAGGTATCAAAATGAGGTTTGGTGTTGTAATGTTTCCCGGCTCAAACTGTGATCTGGATTCATATCACCTGGTAAAGGACGTCCTGGGAGAATCCGTTGAATATCTATGGCATGAAGCTAGTCTTCCCGACAATATAGATTGTGTAATTTTGCCCGGGGGCTTTACTTATGGAGATTATTTACGTCCGGGTGCTATGGCCAGGTTCTCTAAGATAATGGCTGATATTAAGGATTTTGCTTTGAATGGTGGTTATGTCCTGGGAATATGTAACGGCTTTCAAATCCTTTTGGAAGCCGGGCTGTTGCCAGGGGCGCTGATGAGAAATAAGCATCTGAAATTTATCTGCGATCATGTATATATCAAGGTGGAAAACGACACCATTCCTTTTACCGGACAGTGTAATCAAGGAGATGTGTTAAAAATTCCCGTGGCTCATAACGAAGGAAGCTTTTACGCTGATGATGATACTATTCAAAAATTACAAAAAAATGACCAAATAATTTTCAGGTACTGTAATGAGATGGGGATTATTGATGATAGCAGTAACCCTAATGGTTCAAAGGAAGATATTGCAGGGATATGTAATGAAAATGGGAATGTACTGGGGATGATGCCTCACCCTGAGCGTGCCGGGGAAGAAGTCCTTGGGTCAACTGACGGGTTGAAGATATTCAGTTCTATTCTGAGTTACTGGAGGGAAGAGGATGGTGCGAGAAAAGTATGAAGAAGTCGGACTCACAAGAGAAGAATACGATAAAATCACGGAACTGATGGGCAGAGAACCTAATGACCTGGAGCTATCCATGTTTGGGGTGATGTGGAGTGAGCACTGTAGTTATAAGAACTCAAAACCCCTGTTAAAAAACTTTCCTACAGAGGGAGAACAGGTTGTCCAGGGGCCCGGGGAAAATGCCGGTGTGGTTGATATAGGAGACGGCTTTGCCCTTGCCTTTAAAATAGAAAGTCATAATCACCCCTCGGCCATAGAACCCTATCAGGGAGCGGCAACGGGGGTAGGCGGGATATTGAGGGATATTTTTGCCATGGGCGCAAGGCCTATAGGGTTGTTAAATTCTTTGAGATTTGGAGATTTGAACAACAACAGGGTTAAATTTCTCTTTGATGGAGTTGTCTCCGGGATTGCTGGCTATGGCAATTGTATTGGAATCCCTACCGTTGGAGGAGAGGTGTATTTTGACTCCTCCTATGAAGATAATCCCCTTGTAAATGCTATGTGCGTGGGACTGGTACCAAAGGATAAGATCAGAAAAGGTTTTGCTAGTGGAGTGGGAAACAGCTTGATCCTGGTAGGCGCCAAAACTGGAAGGGATGGTATTGGTGGAGCTAGCTTTGCCTCCGAAGAGTTAACCGAGGACTCTGAGGAAGATCGTCCTGCTGTTCAAGTGGGAGATCCTTTCATGGGCAAGCTTCTACTTGAGGCCTGTCAGGAACTGATAGAGGTGCCTGCCGTGGTTGGTGTACAAGATCTTGGGGCAGCGGGTCTTACTTCATCTGCCCCGGAGATGGCAAGTCGGGCAGGTACAGGGGTCAAAATAGATGCTGACAGGATCCCAAGAAGAGAGGATAACATGACCCCTTATGAAGTGATGTTGAGCGAATCCCAAGAAAGAATGCTTTTGGTGGTAAAGAGAGGACAAGAAGATGATATAAAGAATATAGTGGAAAAGTGGAATCTATCTGCCACGGTCATCGGGGAAGTAACCCAGGATAAAAATGTTACAGTGACGGACAAAGAAGAGATTCTTGCCAGGATTCCTGTCAGGGCCCTGGTGGATGATGTGTTGGAATATGAGCGTGAAGTTATAAAACCGAAATATATTGATGAACTGGCCGGAGGATTAAATGCCGAGGATTTTGCCCGGGAGGTTAAAGAGAAGGTTTACCAAAAGGTCGAAAGAATTGAAGGAACCCAAACAAATGATTATAATACTCTGGAAAATATATTGTTAAATATCATGGAGTCACCTAATGTGGCCAGCAAACACTGGGTTTATAGCCAGTACGATCATATGGTGCGAACTTCTACCGTGATTAATCCTGGTGGAGATGGGGCCATGCTAAGAATTAGGGAAAATGGAAAGGGTGTTTCTTTGTCCGTGGACGGTAACCCCAGATACGTTTATTTAGAGCCATATTTAGGTGGGAAACTTGCAGTGGCAGAAGCTGCTAGGAATGTGGCCTGTACCGGGGCTAAGCCCCTTGGACTAACCAACTGCTTAAACTTTGGTTCTCCGGAAAAGGGCGAGGCGTATTATCAGTTGTCCATGGCTATAAAAGGAATGAGCGAAGCTTGTGAGGCGTTTAATACCCCGGTTACGGGAGGAAATGTAAGCCTTTATAACGAAAGCCATAAGGGACAGATAAAACCAAATCCAGTTGTAGGGATGGTAGGTCTTTTGGAAAAAGCTGAGGACAGGTTGACAATTCCATTTAAAACCCCCGGTGATATCATTTTGATGGTAGGAGATACTGAACCTGAATTGGGTGGAAGCGAATTACTTTACCATATATGCGGGGAGACAAAGGGATCTCCTCCTCAATTGGATCTAGATAAAGAGGTTTCGTTACATGAATTTTTGCTTCAATCCAACGGAGAAAAATTGTTAAAATCAGCTCATGATATTTCTGAAGGTGGATTTGCTGTAGCTATAAGTGAATGTTGTATGACTGGAGATGTAGGGGCAGAGATTAAATTTACGGAGGAGAATAACCCCCGGGGGTTGGATTTATTTACCGTCCTGTTTTCTGAAACCCAGTCCAGGGTGGTGATTTCTGTGGCTTCTGAGAACAAAGACAAGGTGGTTTCAAAAGCTAAATCATTAGGTCTTAGTGCCCGAGTGGTTGGTAAGGTAAAGGATAAGGAAAGTGGTTTATGGATATTGAACGCCGCAAGGGATGATAAAGATGAATCTGATAAAGGTGAACAAGAACTCAACATTGCAATTCAAACTTTAAATAATAAATGGAGGGGTTTTTTCCCATGGGTCATGAGCTAAGTGAGTTAAAAGCAGGGGTAGATAAACCTAAGGATGAATGTGGAATTTTTGGGGTTTATGCTCCTATTGATGAAATCGGCAAACTTACGTATTACGGACTTTTTGCTCTACAGCACAGGGGTCAGGAAAGCGCCGGGATAGTAACAGGTAATGGAAAAGATTTCGTCATCGAGAGAGGACTTGGGCTTTGTAACGATGTTTTTGACGACAAAAACCTTTCCAAACTAACAGGAAAAGTTTCAATAGGTCACGTCAGGTATTCCACTTCTGGCGAAAGTTCTATCAATAATACCCAGCCTCTGTACATTACTTGTAGACTGGGGAAACTGGCATTTGCTCACAATGGCAATCTTGTCAACAAGAATGTCCTTAGGGACCGCCTGGAAGGAGAAGGCACAATTTTTCAAACGACTACTGACAGTGAAATTTTAGCTCATCTGATTGCAAAATCTAAACAGGATAATGTAATCGATAGTCTCAAAGAATCCATCCCGCTGATGAAAGGTTCCTATAGCTTTTTGGTTTTGACCCCTGATAAGCTGATTGGTTTTAGAGATCCTAATGGAGTCAGGCCTTTATCCCTAGGGAAGTTGGGAGATGGTTATATTCTGGCTTCTGAAACCTGTGCCTTTGATACAGTGGGGGCTGAATTTGTCAGGGATATAGAACCCGGGGAAATGGTTGTTATCGATGGTAATGGTATTCGTTCATTAGAGATAATGGAGCCTAAGAAAAGCAGCCTTTGCATTTTTGAATATATTTATTTGTCTAGGCCTGATAGCAACCTCTATGGTAAAAATGTGCACCTGGTCAGGAAAGAGCTTGGCAGGCAGTTAGCAAGGCAGTTTCCGGTAGATGCTGATGTAGTAACGGGAGTGCCTGATTCTAGCCTTTCTGCAGCTTCTGGAGTCTCCGAAGAGCTGGGAATATCTTATGAAATGGGACTTATAAAAAATAGATATATAGGTAGAACTTTTATTCAGCCCACCCAGAAATTAAGAGACTTGGGGGTAAAGTTGAAGTTAAACCCTGTAGTGCAGACGGTGGAAAACAAGAGGTTGGTACTAGTTGATGATTCCATTGTCAGGGGAACCACCTCCATGAAGATAGTACAAATGCTAAAAAATGCAGGTGCCAAGGAAGTCCATGTGTTGATAAGTTCTCCTCCTATAACACATCCCTGTTACTTGGGAATTGATACTTCTAGCAAAGGGGAGCTAATAGCTGCCAAAAGAAGCGTGGAAGAAATTAAGGAGGCCATTGGAGCGGATAGCCTTGGATTTCTCAGCAAAGAAAGAATGATTAAGGCTGTAGACAGCATCAGGGGAACTGGTAATGGATATTGTACTGCCTGCTTTGATGGTAATTATCCCACTAGGCTAATAGATATAGAAGAGGGTTTAGAACCAGCAGTGAAATAAATCAGTTATTTTCATTACTGGTTTGTGGTGTGAAAACCCAAAACATGAAAAGTTAGTAGGTAAGTAGGTCAGAAGATAAATGATCAAATGAAAGGAGGGGAAATGATTTTTGAGTGAATACAGTTACAAAAAAGCTGGGGTAGATATCGATGCAGGCCAAGAGGCTGTGGAAAGGATCAAAAATATCACCAGATCTGATGAAGATGACAGGGTTTTATCTGGTATTGGAGGATTTGGAGGTCTTTATTCTTTGGGCAGTGATTATGAAGACCCCGTCCTAGTGGCTGCTACTGATGGCGTGGGTACAAAACTCAGGCTTGCTTTCAAAACCGGAATATACGATACCATAGGTCAGGATCTGGTGGCTATGTGTGTGAATGATGTAATTTGTCAGGGGGCACAACCGCTGTTTTTCCTTGATTATCTTGCCACAGGCAAACTTGACCCTGGTCAGGTGGAAGAGATAATAAAAGGAGTTGCTTCTGCCTGTAAGGAGGCAGATTGTGTTCTTTTGGGTGGAGAAACAGCTGAAATGCCGGGTTTTTATCCTCCCGGTGAATTTGATGTAGCTGGATTTTGTGTTGGAGGAGTGGAAAGGAAGAATGTGGTTGATGGCAAAGGGATTACCGAAAATGATGTTGTAGTGGGAATAGCGTCTTCGGGGATTCACAGCAACGGTTATTCCTTGGTAAGAAAAGTCCTCTTAAAAGATGAAGATGGGAAGTATAATTTGGATGACAAGCCCGAAGGGATAAACAGGGCTCTTGGAGAAGAGTTGTTAGAACCAACGAAAATATATGCAAAACCGATAAAAACCATTATGGATGAAGGGATAAATATCAAAGGGATGGCAAATATTACAGGTGGAGGTTTACCTGAGAATGTATCTAGGATACTTCCCCATGGACTTGGGGCATTTTTGGATGATACTTCATGGGAAGTGCCGGCTGTATTTGACCTGATCCAAAAAGAAGGGAATGTGTCCAAGGCTGAAATGAGAAGGACTTTTAATATGGGTATCGGGTTTATACTTATTTTGGCCGAACAAGATGCTAAGAGGGCCTTACAATCCCTCGTCGATTCAGGTGAAAAGGCTAATGTAATCGGAAAGATTAAATCCAAGGAAGGCTTGGAGGAACTTGTTAAAGAAGATCAAGTTATGGAGTCGGTGATATTTTATGACTGATAATAATACTCAAGTTGAAAATAATAAAAAGATTGCTGTTTTGGCCTCGGGGGGCGGGACAAATTTTCAATCCTTAATTGATGCTGTGAATTCAGGTTATCTTCCTGCGAAGTTAGAACTTTTGATTTCTGACAACCCTACTGCTCACGCTCTAAAAAGGGCGAAAAAAGCTGAGGTAGATACTAAGCTGATTTATCCATCCCGTTACTCTACCAGAGAAGATATGGAAAGAGAAATATTAAATGAATTGAACAAGCTAGGGATTGATTACATAGTACTTGCAGGATATATGCGCTTGCTTTCACCTCTGTTTGTCAATGAGTACAGAAATAGAATCGTAAATGTCCATCCTTCCCTTTTGCCTGCTTTTCCAGGAGATAACTCCATTCAGGAGGCCATCGATTATGGAGTCAAAATTACCGGCTGTACAGTACATTTTGTCGATGAAGGGGTAGATACCGGCCCGATTTTGCTTCAGCGACCTGTAAAGGTATTTGAAAATGATACGGTGGATAGTCTCAGAGGAAGGATTCAAAAGAGGGAGTGGCAGGTATTGCCGAGAGTGGTAAGAGCCCTAGTAACCGGTAAAATTAAAAGATTAAGCGAAAGGAAGTGGGTTTTGATCGATGAGTGATGTAAAAAAGATTAACAAGGCGATTATCAGCGTTTCAGACAAGAAGGGAATTGGTGAGTTTGCCTCTTGGTTAAGTAAAAGAGGTGTTGAGATTATCTCTACAGGAGGAACCTCAAGGTTATTGAAGGAATACGGTGTTGATCATCAAGAGGTCAGCGAAGTGACTTCATTTCCGGAAATATTGGGGGGAAGGGTAAAGACCCTGCATCCATATATTCACGGAGGCATTTTGGCCAAAGAAGATGAGGACCACAAGAAACAGTTAGAAGAACACGGGATTTCCTATATAGACCTGGTAGTAATAAATTTGTATCCTTTTGAAGAAACCGTAAAAAAGCCTAATGTTACCATGGATGAAGCTTTAGAAAACATTGATATTGGTGGGCCTACCATGATCAGGGCTTCTGCAAAGAACTGGCCCCGAGTTTGTGTGGTAGTTGACCCTAATGGTTATCAGGATGTGATGAATGAGATAGATACTTATGGAGGAATAAGAGAAGAGACCCGCAAGAAACTTGCTCTTAAGGCTTTTAGACATACTGCTGCCTATGATAAGGCCATAGTAGAATATTTAGAAGGCAACATGGAAATCGAAGGAGACGAGGGAAAGGATACTGAAGAGGGTGGTTCTATTGACGAGCTATTCCCGGCAAAACAACAGCTGGAGTTTTATAACAGGGCTACCTTAAGATATGGTGAAAATTCTCATCAACAGGCTGTGTTTTATCATACCGAAGATGTTGATTTGCAAATGCATCAGGGCAAGGAACTCTCGTACAATAACTTGAATGATACAGAAGCGGCTTTAAACTTGGTTAATGAATTTAGTGAGCCATGTGCTGTGGGTATAAAGCATACAAATCCCTGCGGAGTGGGTGTTTCTGATAATCTATTAGATGCTTATCAAAAGGCTCATGATTCTGACCCCGTTAGCATTTTCGGCGGAATTGTAGCCTTGAACAGACCTTGTACCAAGGAGGTAGCAGAGGCTATAACGGATATTTTCGTGGAAGTTGTAATCGCACCTCAGTATGACCTAGATGCTTTGAAGGTCTTCAAAAACAAACCGGACATCCGAGTTCTAGGAACAGATTTGGGCAGGGAAGGAACAAAATTTGATATTAGACCTTTGACCTGGGGTTATTTATTCCAGGAAAAAGATACAAAGACAGTGAGGGTAAAAGATTGGGAACAAAAGTCCGGGGGGTCTCTGCCTGATAGTAAAATTAAGGACTTAGAGATTGCCAACAAAGTTGTCAAGCACGTGAAATCTAATGCCATTGTTCTGGTTAAAGATGGCCAAACGGTTGGAGTAGGAGCAGGTCAGATGAAAAGGGTAGGCTCTGCCGATATTGCTATTAAAGAAGCAGGGGAAAAATCCAAAGGTAGTGTGATGGCATCTGATGCCTTTTTCCCATTTAATGATACTGTGCAGCAGGCTGTGGATGCTGGAGTTTGTGCCATAGTTCAACCTGGAGGTTCAAAGCGGGATGAGGATTCCATTAAACTGGCCGAAGAAAATGGAATAGCTATGTTCTTTACCGGATGTAGGCATTTTAAACACTAGGATGATGGGATCACTAGGATGATGGTATTTGACTTTTTAGTGTACATGTTTGTAGAAAGGAGGACGCGGGCGTGAAAATTCTGGTGGTTGGTTCCGGGGGCAGGGAACATGCTCTTTGTAAAAAGATCAATACTAGCCCTCAAGTTACCGCAGTCTATGCGGCCCCTGGGAATTACGGGATAAGCAAGGAAGCCACGTGTGTAGACATAGGAGATGATAACCTAGAAGGTTTGGTTTCCTTTGCTAAAGACAAGGGAATTGATATGACCGTTGTTGGGCCTGAAGCCCCTTTAGCTGCAGGTATTGTAGATGAGTTTGAGAAAGAAGGACTGAAGATATTCGGCCCTTCTAAAGAAGCAGCAAAACTTGAAGGGAGTAAAATCTTTGCCAAGCAGGTGATGATGGAAAAAGGTATTCCCACGGGAAAGGCAAGTGAATTTACTGATAGTGAAGAAGCCAAAAAATTTGCAGCTGCCCTTGTACCTCCTGTGGCTATCAAAGCAGATGGGCTGTGTGCGGGTAAAGGAGTTGTCATTGCTCATAGCCGGGAAGAAATACTACAGACTGTAGCAAGTTTTATGGATGAAAAGCAGTTTGGAGAGGCAAGCTCCAAAATACTTATTGAGGAGTATCTTCAGGGGCAAGAGGTTTCGGTGCTTGCCTTTTGTGATGGAGATAATATAGTCCCTATGGTTTCTAGTCAGGACCATAAGGCAGCTTATGATGGTGATAGGGGACCAAATACCGGTGGTATGGGTGTTTACTCTCCAGCGCCGATTTTTGGCCAGGAAGATATGGACTTTACCATAGAAAAAGTTTTAAAGCCTACGGTAGAGGCTATGAAGGAAAGGGGTACGCCTTTTAAAGGGATTTTGTATGCAGGTCTCATTCTGACTGAAGAAGGACCACAGGTTTTGGAGTTTAATGTCAGGTTTGGTGATCCTGAAGCTCAGGCTGTAATCCCCAGGTTAAAAACTGACCTGGTAGATATTATGTTAGCTGCATGTGAGGGGAGATTAAATGAGATCTCCCTAGAATGGGATGATAGGCCTGCAGTTTGTGTAGTGGTTGCTTCTGGAGGTTATCCCGGCTCTTATACCAAGGGTTACCAAGTGAAAGGAATAGATGAATTTGAAGACTCAAAAGACTTAATGCTTTTTGTAGCAGGGGTAAAAGAAGAAAACCAGGAGCCAGTTACGGCAGGGGGAAGAGTTTTAAGCGTCACTGCCATGGCAGATAATTTAAAATCTGCTCAGGAAAAGGTTTATAGCAATATTGAAGCTATAAGCTTTAAAGATATGTTTTTTAGAAAGGATATCGCTAACAAAGCATTAAATTAAAATGTTTTAATGGTAAAATATTAAGGTATGAAAATACATGCTTATAAGGGTGATTTAGTTGACAATAGATTCTTTAAATGAAGCGCAAAAGGAAGCAGTTTGTCATGGTGATGGACCTGCTCTTGTCCTGGCAGGAGCGGGGAGTGGAAAGACCAGGGTTTTGACTTACAGGATCGCTCATCTAATCGGCGAAAGGGGTGTACATCCTGAAAGCATCCTGGCACTGACCTTTACCAACAAGGCTGCTGATGAGATGAAGGAAAGAATAAGGTCCCTTGTTGAGGATTCTCCTCCTAGCTGGGTATCAACCTTTCATTCTGCCTGTGTCAGGATACTGCGCCGGGATATTCATCATCTGGGTTATGATAAGAATTTTTTGATCTATGATGCCCGGGACAGGAATGCACTGGTAAAGGAGTGTATTAAGGAACTTAACCTTGACACTAATAAATACAAACCTGCTGGAGTTTCACACCAAATCAGCAGGTTGAAAAACGAGCCCCCCGGAGATGGAGGCAGAGAGGGTAGGGAACTTATATCTACCAACAGCTATTACCTGGATAATATAGAAAAATTAAAAGAACTATACCAGGAAAAACTCAGAAAAGACAATGCCCTAGATTTTGATGATTTGCTTTTATTTACCCTGGAATTACTTCAAAAGGATTCTCAGGTGTTAGAATACTACCAAAATAAATTTAACCATATCTTGGTAGATGAGTTTCAGGACACCAACCAGGTTCAGTACGAGCTCATCAAGCTCCTTGCTCCGCCAGAAAATAACTTGTTTGTTGTTGGGGATGATGATCAGTCAATTTACTTGTTCAGAGGGGCAGATGTAAGAAATATCCTTTATTTTGAGAAGGAGTTTAATAACTGTAATGTAATTAAGTTGGAAAAGAATTATCGTTCAACCAATAATATTTTAGAAGCGGCCAATGAGGTAGCCTGCAACAATCCAAGTCGGAAGCCAAAAAAGCTGTATACTGAAAAAGGCCAAGGGGAGAAGGTAAGATTTTATTGTGGTGAAAATGAATACGACGAGGCGGGATTTATTGCCCGGGAAATCAAAGCTAATTTGGATAAATATTCGGGTTTTGCTGTCCTCTATAGGACCAATGCCCAGTCAAGGACTATAGAAGAGGCTCTTTTAAAAGAAGATATCAAATATAAAGTGGTTGGGACAAGTTTTTATGATCGTAAGGAGATTAAGGATATCCTTGCCTACTTGATGGTGATCGAGAACCCTGAAGCTGATTTGCAGCTGGAGCGGATCATAAATGAACCTAAACGGGGGATAGGAAATGCAACTTTGGAAAAAATTAAGATCTATGCTGTAGATAATGAAATTTCCCTTTATAGTGCCCTGCTTGAGTTGGATCAGATAGGGATCGGGAAAAAAGCTAAAACTGCTATCAATGCATTTACCGAGATGATTAGTAATTTTAGAAAAATGAGGGAATACTTAACGGTAAAGGAACTTGTTCAAGAAGTTGCTGAACAATCTGGATATATTTCGGCTTTGGAAAAAGACAATACCAGGGAGTCTCATGATAGAATAGAAAATATACAAGAACTATACTCAACTGCTGCCGATTTTGATTCTGAATACGGGGGCAGTTTGAATGAATTTTTGGTGAATCTGTCCTTAGTAACTGACTTAGACACCCTTGATGAAGAAGAAGACTATGAAGAAGATGAAGGAAAAGTTGTGTTAATGACCCTGCACAGCGCTAAAGGCCTTGAGTTTCCTGTGGTTTTTTTAAGTGGAATGGAAGAAGAGATTTTTCCTCATTTTAGAGCCTTTGAGAATGAACGGGAAATGGAAGAGGAAAGGCGGATCTGCTATGTGGGTATTACCAGGGCAGAAGAGATCTTATATTTGACTAGAGCCGAGAGAAGAACCCTTTATGGAAGAAATAAGCCTTTTTTACCTTCAAGGTTTTTGGATGAAATAGATGATTGCTTGATTGAAGACTTGTCTTGTAATGGATTCGCTGATACGGATTCGGGATTAAGTGAATCGGGTTTAAGTATGAACGCTTTTCCTAGAGAAACTTCAAGGGATGATAGTGGTTCTAAAGGAGGCGCTGGAGTAGGTGCTGACTCTAAAAGCAAGGGGCTGAAATTTACTTATGCCAAGAACACAGGAGAAAATTATGAAAAAGGTGAGATTTTGGAGCACAATAAATGGGGCAAAGGTGAAGTTATAGAAGCTCAGGAAGTGGGAGGAGATTGGATTTTAACCGTCCAGTTTGAGGATAAAGGGATGAAGAAATTGGCAGCAGCACTTGCGCCTATTAAGAAGGTTGATTAGAAGGTAATTTAAAAGGTATTTAAAAGGTATTTAAAAGGTAAATTGAGGGGAGGGAGATCCCCGTGGTTGAGAGTAAAAAGAAAAAAGAAGAGCTAAAAAAGCGTATAGATGAGCTAAAAGAAAAGATTGAATACCATAATTACAGGTACTATGTGCTAGATTCCCCTGAAATTGATGATAGGGAATATGATCTTCTCATGAGAGAACTGATAGAGTTAGAAGAAAATTTTCCTGATTTAAAAACCATTGATTCTCCCAGTCAAAGGATAGGCGGGGAACCTTTAGAGGAGTTTTCCCGGGTAAGCCACTCTATCCCCATGTTGAGTCTTGCTAATGCGGAAAATCAAACTGAATTGAGAGAATTTGATAACCGGATAAGGCGGCTTCTGGGTGAGGGAAGGGATTATTCCTATGTGTGTGAGCTCAAGATAGATGGTCTTGCTGTTTCTCTTGTGTACGAAGATGGAGTCTTTGTGAGGGGAGCTACAAGGGGAGATGGTTTTGTAGGTGAGGATATTACGGAAAACTTAAAGACTGTCAGATCTATTCCATTGAAGCTTAAAAGTGGGCACTCTTTAGAGGTTCGGGGTGAGGTTTTCATGCCCAAAGATGCTTTTTTGAAGTTGAATGAAGCTAGGGAAGAAAAAGGGGAAGAGCCCTTTGCCAATCCTAGAAATGCAGCTGCCGGCTCTTTGAGACAGCTTGATCCCAAAATCGCTGCCAAAAGGGAACTGGATATTTTTCTCTATTCTTTACCCTATATTGAAGGAGTAGAATTTGACAGTCACTATAAAGCTTTAATGTTCATTAAAGATCTAGGCTTTAAGATCAATCCTCATATAAAGAAATTATCTAGCATCGAGGAAGTTATAGAGCACTGCAATTCTTATCTGGAAAAGAGGCCTGAATTCTCTTATGAAATTGATGGGCTTGTGATCAAGGTTGATGAAATCTGGGTTCAAAATCAACTTGGGGCAACTTCCAAGAGTCCTCGCTGGGCTATAGCTTATAAATTTCCGGCAGAAAAAGCTCTGACTACGGTGGAGGATATCATAATCAATGTGGGAAGAACCGGGGCTATAACTCCTGTTGCTGTGTTGGATCCTGTTACTGTGGCAGGATCGGTGGTCAAAAGGGCTAGTTTACATAATGAAGACATACTGAGAGAAAAGGATGTAAGAATCGGTGATCATGTGGAAATCCAAAAGGCTGGAGATATTATTCCTGAAATAGTCAGGGCGATAGAGGAAAAGAGGACAGGAGAAGAGGTTGTATTTGAATACCCCAAAAGGTGCCCCGCTTGTTATACTGAAGCTGTGAGATTGGAAGATGAGGCGATTTTGAGGTGTATAAACCCATCCTGCCCGGCTCAATCCGTTGAGAAAATCATTCATTTTGTTTCTAGAGATGCCATGGATATAGAAGGACTTGGGGAAAAATTAGTAGAAAAACTCTACAATGAAAACTTGGTTCAGGATGTGGCTGATCTTTATTATTTGTCAGAAGAAGATTTAATCGGTCTTTACGGGTTAGGAGAAAAATCTGCTAAGAATTTGATAGAAGCTATAAGAGCAAGTAAGAGCCGTCCCCTCTCTAACTTGATCTATGCCCTTGGAATTAGATTTGTTGGCAAGAGGGCAGCCGGGCTACTTACTCGCAGATTTCCAAACATGAATGCTTTATTAAAAGCTAAGAAAGAAGATATTGAAGAAATAGAAGGGATGGGGGAAAAGATTGCAGATAGTATAGTTAAATTTTTTGAAGATGAAAACTCTTTACGATTGATTGAAAGGTTGAAAACTACGGGAGTTAACATGGAAGAGCCTATAGATAATCAAGTAGAAAATTATGTTGAGTCTGAGTTTACAGGGAAAAATATTGTTTTGACAGGTAAAATTGAAGGCTACTCAAGGAGTGAAATAGAAGGTATTCTTGAAGGCTTTGGAGCTCAAGTTAAGAGCAGTGTCAGCAAAAACACAGATATTGTTATAGCTGGAGAGGATTCTGGTTCAAAGGCTGATAAAGCCAGGGAACTAGGAGTGAAAATCATAAGTGGGGAAGAGTTTGTCAAACATATGAGTTAAAGGAGGTAGGTTGGACCGATGAAAGTTGAAAGGGAAGTAGTACGCCATGTGGCAGAGTTAGGAAGGCTATCCATTAAGGAGGAAGAGGTTGAAGGTTTTGCCGATCAATTGGGACAAGTGCTAAAGTGGGCAGACAAACTAGGAGAATTGGATTTGGATGATGTAGAACCAACAGCCCATGTGTTGGATATGGAAAATGTTTTTAGAGAAGATGAGAGAAGGAGTTCGTTGTCAACTGAAAAGGCATTGGAAAATGCTCCTGACAAGGAAGACGGTTATTTTAAGGTCCCTAGAATAATCGAGGAATAATATTATCACCCCAAGGAGAAGGAGAGGTTTGAAATGAAGCTACATAAGTTGAGTTTTAATGAAGCCAAAGAAGGGCTTGATAAAAAAGAGTTCAGTGCAAAAGAACTTTTGGAATCTGTCCTGTCAAATATCAATAAAACAGATGGAAAAATAAATTCTTTCATCTCAATGGATGAAGAAAACGCTATCGCAATGGCTGAAGAGTATGATGACATGAGGGCCAAAGGCGAAAAAATTCCACCTTATGCAGGCGTGCCCGTTGCTGTTAAAGATAATATGTGTACTGATGGAATTAAAACCACTTGTGCATCTAGAATTTTGGAAGATTTTGTACCTCCTTTTGATGCGACAGTGGTAACAAGGCTCAAAGAAGCAGGTTGTATTCTGGTTGGAAAGACGAATTTAGACGAATTTGCCATGGGTTCTTCCACTGAAAACTCTGCCTTCTTTGTCACCAAAAACCCATGGGATAATAAAAAAGTTCCCGGGGGATCAAGCGGTGGTTCTGCAGCTGCAGTGGCTGCTGGCCAAGTACCCCTTGCTCTAGGTTCCGATACTGGAGGGTCAATAAGACAGCCTGCTGCATTTTGTGGTGTTGTAGGGTTCAAGCCTACATATGGAAGGGTTTCTAGGTACGGTTTGGTTGCTTTTGCATCCTCTTTTGATCAGATAGGGCCCCTAGCCAGGAATGTGGATGATGTGGCCGCTTCTATGAATATCATCGGAGGTTATGACCAAATGGACTCTACTTCTGCTGAGGCAGAACTGCCAGACTTTACAAAATATCTTAAAGATGGTGGAGTTGGTGGGGTTAAAGTGGGAGTGCCTGAGGAATTTTTCCAGCTGGGTGTAAAAACCGAAATTAAAAATGTGGTTAAAAATGCTATTAAAAAGATAGATGAGCAGGGAGCCATTGTAGAAGATATTTCCCTGCCCACTGCTGAATATGCATTGACCTCTTACTATCTTATCAGTCCTGCAGAAGCTTCTAGCAATCTGGCAAGGTTTGACGGCGTTAGATATGGAAGTAGGTTTTCTGATGAAAATTTAAAGAGCTTGTATTACGAAACCAGAAGTAAAGGATTTGGAGAAGAAGTTAAGCGCAGGATTATGCTTGGTAACTATGCTTTAAGCTCTGGCTATTATGATGATTACTACCTTAAAGGGTTGAAAGTGAGGACTTTGATAAAGAGAGAGTTTGAAAACATTTTTGCCAATCATGATGTTCTGATAACTACTACTACTCCAACCCTCCCCTTTAAGATTGGTGAACAGGTGGATGATCCCGCAACCATGTACTTGAATGATGTTTGTACTGTGCCTGCAAATCTAGCCGGTTTGCCTGCGATATCCTTACCCTGTGGGTTCATAGAGGGAAATCCGGTAGGGATTCAAATTATTGGCAAGCCTTTTGATGAAGGCAAGGTTTTAAAGGTTGCCAAGGCTATAGAGGATATTTTGAACCTGAGTCAGAAAATACCTGAAGATGTTTAGTAAGAAAATATACTTTAATTTCACTGCTGCAGTATATTCCGATACTACA
>CAZCIZ010000021.1:0-35864 GCA_964498995.1 uncultured Clostridia bacterium
TTCATCAAAAAGATTATCAATTATTTTCCAAAACTGATTTCTTGGGTTAGCATAATATTGCTGTTTTTCCAATGATTTACCTCCAGGCATTGTACCCAGTATCAATACCTTACTTTTATCATCAATAATAGGAGCAAAGCTGGTTGGTTCAGACAAAATTTACCACTCCCTTGATTTATTACTCTCTGTTTTTATCCGAATTTTAGATGATAAATAATTATACTTCTTAAGCCCTCTCTTGAAATTTTAGTAATTCTATCTTACTATTCTCCACTTCTCACACGATAAAATTTTTTGATAAAAATCCTCAAAAGTATCGAATTTAACTTCTCTTCTTCCTTTAACTTCATACTGCCTGGATACTTGCAACTCCAAAGGAATATGATATCCTTCTTTACCTTTTTCAATACTAACTGGTATTCCGTTTATATCAATTAAAGCACTACCGTTGTTTTCTAATAAATCCTGTAATATTTCTTTTTCAGAAGACATCATGTCTACCCCCTGATTAATCCTTTAATGTTCTCTTCCGAAGAGCATAAACAAATATCCCTACAGAAAATATGCCAACCGAGAAAATGCCGATAGAAAATACTCCAACCGAAAATATACAAAATATGATTTTGTTTCAAGTTAATCACCACCCGTTAATAAAGTTTTGTCTCTAAACTCCTAAGTTGAATAGCTATGATATACCAAAAACCTTTTCAGCCACTTTTTTAGGGGATTTAGTTCTCACGAAAGCTTCCTGCACCACCTCACCTAATTTTGGAACATTCGCCATTTGATTTAACCCTTATATCTTACTTTCCAAAATCAAAAAAGCCTTGTTGCCTCTTTCATTATAAAACAGCCTATCACACAATGATCTAGCCATAAGTATGCCTCTGCCTCTCTCTTTTTTACAATCAATTATATTCTGGCTTTTAGCTGACATCTTTTCCTTCCAATTAAAGCCTTCTCCTTCGTCTTCCACTGTGGCAAAAACATAATCATTGGTTAATACTACGTGTACATAAACTTTTTTCTTTGGATCGAAATTATTCCCATGTTCCATGGCATTAACTACAAGTTCATATAGACCTTTAATAGTTGTTTCTTCATTAATATATTCACTTATCACAGGAAGCACTTCTGAATAGAAGTTTTCTAATTCCTGAGGTGTGTTGTAAATTTCCCAGTAGTATTGTTTTCTTTCAGGCGGGTTCATCTGTAAAATAACATAGGTTATATCATCATCACCCTGAAGAGAACCGTTAAAATCTATAAAGTCATTATTGATTACCTGCTTTACTAATTCGGGAGGAAATTTGCTTTGCTGGGAATAAAATGTGTTTTCTAACCTTTCTTCATAAAAACTATTATCTTCATTTATTTGTTCAGCAATTCCATCAGTATAAAATAAAACTATAGATCCAGGGGTAAGATTAATACTTTCAGCTCTAAAATCCATTAGCTCTTGCCCAATCACACTTGATATGGGAGGACCTTCGGATTGTAAGTTAATACAGATCCCATCAGCCAATTTCACAAATGGAGGTAAATGCATACCTGCAGCCGAATAAGTTAGCTCATATGTATCTAAATCTAAAACTGCAACATATAGACAAACAAAATAATCCTCTGGAAAATCATCTTTAATATATTGTTTATAAACATGAGTTAATATTTTCTCAGGGGTCAGTTCTTCAGTTTCTAAATCAGCATAGTTTTCTATAGTTTCTTTTACAAAAGTACTTATAATAGCTGCTTCTAAACCATGACCTGTAACATCTGAAAGGTATATAATCAGTTTATTTTCTGTCTTAATAAAATTATAAAAATCACCACCAATTTGCTTAGCAGGATAATAATGAGCTTCTAATGAAATATCTTCAGGGGAGCCTACTTCTGAAAATTTGCCAAGCAATGTTTTTTCATGTATTTGCTTAGCTTTTTCTAGTTCTGCATCAATCTGGCTTTGTTTAATCTCTAGCTTTTTGTAATATTCTTGCAATTTCTTTTCTGCTTGTTTTCGAGCAGTAATATCTTGTACAAGTGCCATAATTACGTTTTGATTATTATATCTTACTGGGCCAGTAGATACTTCTACATACATGAGAGAACCGTCTTTACACTGATGCATATCTTCGACAGTTATCCTATCTCCAAGCTCCATCTGATTCCATTGGTTTAGTATTTCCTGTTTAGACAAATAGCCGCCAAATTCTTTTGTATATATAATATCAAAAATGACATTTCTGGCAGCTCTTTACGATTATACCCCAACTGAGAACATGCTTCAGTATTTACATCAATGATATTACCATCAACATCATGCAGATATATTGCTAACATATTCTGTTCAAATAAAGTGCGGAATTTTTCTTCACTTTGCTTTAATGTTTCTTCAAATTGTTTTCGTTCAGTTATATCTGTTCCTATACTTAGCATGGCTGGTTTCCCGTGCCATTCTATTTTTTTAACATAAGCCTCCATACGCTTCACTTTTTTTGAGCTCTTCTTCTGCTTGTTTGCGTTCTGTTAAATCAATACTAGAGTCTAATATATGAGTTACTTCTCCCTTTTTGTCAAATATAGGGGTAAGCGATGTATAAAAGGTTCTATGGCCCGTGGGAAGTAATAGCGTTTCTTCATATGACAAGCTAGTTTTAGCTTGAAGGCACTGGCGATATTTTAGGGATACTTGTCTACCCTGGTCTTCGCCCAAATTTTTTTCAGGTGTTTTCCCAACAATCTCTTCACTTGAAAATCCAGTGAGTTCTTGTCCTGCTTTGTTGGATTTAATATATACAAAGGTTTTTTCATCTACTACTTCTGCTAAAAACATAAGTGCTTTAGAAGCTTCGAAGATTGTTTCATATTCACTAGCAATTTTATTTGATTTCTCTTCTGCTTGTTTTTGTTCGGTAACATCAGATAAAAATACCGTTAGCCCTATAACATTGCCACTGTCGTCATACAAGGGATTATACTCGTTTTGATACCATCTGCGGTTTATTGATGTATCTCCATATTCTTCAACGATAGTAAAACTCTCACCACTAAGAGCACGGTCAAAGTTTGACTTAGATTTATTTCGATCTTCTTGATATTTGATATAATCCAACATATTATCGCCAACTTGTATATCCACATCCCAAATATTTTTCATAGTTTCCCTGTGTTTTTCATTAAAAGCAAGATAACAATAATTACAATCAAGGATAAATATGACTTCTTTTGAACTCTCCAATATTCCATTTAACAAATTTAAGCTACTTGGAGTTTTCATTTCTTAAGCACCCCTACAGTACAATTAACCTTTAATTTTAAGAAATACTTATTCTTTTACAAATATACAAAAACATTTTGGATTTATACTACAAATTAAGCTAAAAAATACAAAAAATACATTATAATAACAATTTTCACAAAGATTAATAACTGTTATTTCTACAAAAGGCTTCATGTACCTTCTAATTTCATAAATTATCTTTCATTATGACGAAACGACCCTACTTCCAGGCTCTTTGGAAAACTAATTTTTCCAATTACTTTTTGTAGTTTGGTTAGGCTAAAAAAACTTAGTTATCTCATAGGGCACCCCTTATCCACAAAGTCGCAGTTTTGGCATCTTAATCCTTCAAAATCGTAAAAGTTTAACTTCTTATGCAAAAGAAACAGGTGGGGAATATTTTATATTGGACGCCGGGCATTATGTTCACCTTTATAACCCTGAATTGATTGTAGAAAAAAGTGGGGAACTTATTGAAAAAGCAATAGAAAGGCGTTAAATATTAAACAATTCGTGATATATCATGTATTCTTTTTCATAACCAATGTGTTTTTATCATCATAATCCAAAACTTCAAGGCCCAACTTATCTGCAATAACTTCAAAAGTTTCAGGCCGATAAAAGGAAATATGGGTTGGATCCCTTCTGTACCACCAATTATTAAACTCATCCAAATTATCTGGATGAAAAAGGGTCATTACAGCCAAGATGCCATCTTTGTTTAAGTGATCAGTTAGTAGTTTAAAGGTTTCAAGGGGGTCCATTAAATGCTCAAAAACTTCAGTTAATGTAATAAGATCGTAGGTTTTGTTTTTGTATACTTTTTTGGAGGCAAAATAAATATCATAAATATCCACTTCAAACCCTTGTCGCCTTAGCAAAACAGCCAAAACGGGGCCCGGGCCACAGCCAAAGTCAAGAGCTTTTTTAATATTTTTAATATATCCATGGTAAGGAAGAATACTTTTTTCAATAAAATTCTCAAACATTTTTACATAACCTTTATTGTCCAAACTATTATTGTGCTGATAATAAACTACTACCTCTTCCTCCGGAGAAATTATACTATTTTCATCTATAAAAATATATTTACAGCTTTTACAATAATAATAATTTATCCCAAACTGTTCATCTGTCCAGGTGTCTGTATGATTTTCACATATTTTACATGTTATTTGTTCCATAGTATCATCCTTTATTGTGGCCCAATTATACTTTTAACCCTTCCAACTGCACCTGAATTAAGCCTCACTTTAATTCCATGAGGATGAGAAGAAGATTTTGTTAGAATTGACTCAACTACACCTTCTGTTAATTTACCTGTACGTTGATCTTGTTTTTGAACTACTTGGACACGCATGCCTGATTTTATATCTGACCGGGTAATTTTAGACATGACAAACTCCTTTATTACAATTGTTTTACAACTTCGATGACTATTTTATAATATTAACCAATATTTCTCCAGTTATAAAGTCCTCTCTTGTTGACATTTTGCTTAATCTATTTAGAAACACTTCTAAGCACAGCTAAAATACATAGCTGCGCTTATACTCCACTCCAAATAGATTGAATGAAAAATTGGTAATAACCATAATAATTTAAAGATAGATTTAATTTAACTTTAAATAGTCTATTCTAGCCTCTGCATAATAGTCTCAGGCTGAATAGCGGACAATATCACGTGATCACTATCTGTTATTATCACCGATCTACTGCGCCGTCCATTCGTTGCATCGATTAACATTCCCCTATCTCTACTTTCAGAAACAGTTCTCTTAATCGGAGCTGAGTCCGGGCCTGTTACGGCTACAACTCTGTTTGCCAGGATAACATTTCCAAAACCAATGTTTACAGGTGCAAGATTTTGGCTTAAATTTAGATCCATCCCCATCATAAGTACTCCCTCCTCATTTTAAAAGTTAAGCCTCCTGAAAGGAGGCCTCCGGTTGTAGTTCTGTGTTTCACATAAATAAACTTAGCTAATGATAAGTCGTAGCCCTTGTTCTAGCCAATGTCTTTTTGATTTTGATCCTGCCGATCTTAAATCTAATCTCATTTTATAACTTTACTCAACTCCCTATTTTACTAAAAAGAAAGCTTCTCGTAAACCAGGTGATTTAAAACATCAGGCCTGTCGAATGAATAAATTTTTTTCCCTTCACATATTTCTTAAATAGCGTTAAATGACGTTCAGTGCTTTTTTGCGA
This sequence comes from uncultured Clostridia bacterium, assembly GCA_964498995.1. GTDB lineage: Bacteria > Bacillota > Natranaerobiia > Natranaerobiales > Natranaerofabaceae > Natranaerofaba. The sequence goes on from CAZCIZ010000021.1 coordinate 5,488, forward strand.
AAAAATATTTTTTTGCCCTTACTTATTACCACACCCCCCAACAGCTTTGCCTAGTTAAAATCATGCGTCAGCTCTGCAATTTTATTATATAGCTACTTCGAAAAAGCACTCCATACAGATAAGAACACTGTCACCTTCTTCCAGCGAGATACCTCTTTCTTCTAGTTTTTCTTTAGAGATAGTTACTCCAACCATTTTTGTTTTTAGAAAGAGGTTTTCTCCACAAAAAAGACAGCTATTATTTAGAGGGAAAACGCTCAATAATAATCACTCCTGGAATTAATTTTAATCAAAATAAAGATTCGGATGGGGCTTCTTGAAAGACCAAACTTGAATGCTAAGCAAACAGCTCAAATTTTTGGTACTTTTCTTCTAGCAGGGCAAGAAGCTTCTGATATTCCAAATTGGTGGCCTGGGCTTTCTCCCCGTCCTTATACAGTTCAGGATCTCCCAGAGCTGTTTCTAAACTCTGCTTCTTTGCTTCTAGCTCCTCGATCTGTTCCATTAGTTGTTCAACTTCTACTTCCGGGGATCTAGAGGATTTTTTATCCTCTTTTTTCTTTTCCTCTTTCTTTTTTTCTTTCTCTTTCTTTTTTTCTTTTTCTTTTTTTTGTCTTTCCTTTTGCTCCTCTCGGTCAATCTCTGCTGATCTTTGGACTTTCTCTAGATATTCTGAATAATTTCCCGGAAATAATTCTGCACTCTCCCTAGATAGATAGAGGATCTTGTCCACCACTTTGTCCAATAAATAGCGGTCATGAGACACTATGATCAAGGTACCACTAAAATTTAGCAAGGCAGCTTCTAAAGCTTCCCGGCTCATTATATCAAGATGATTGGTAGGTTCATCTAGGAGTAGCAAATTCGCTTTTTTGATAAAAAGCTTTGCCAGCTTTAGTCGAACTTTTTCGCCCCCGCTCAGGGTGCTGACATAATCCTTCATCTGCTCGGGATGAAAATGAAATTTCCCAAGGATGTTTCGGACATATTCCTCTTTTGCAAAGGGGATCTCCGTCCTTAGCTCTTCAATTAAAGTATATTCGGGAGTTAAATGCTCCTGCTCCTGATCGAGATATCCAAGTTCCACCCGGGTCCCATAATCCACCTTCCCTGTAGCCGGCAGGTCATGAAAAGCCATGATTTTGAGTAGAGAAGTTTTGCCGGAGCCGTTTGGCCCGATTATTCCCACCTTCTCGCCCCGAAAAATCTCGCAGGACAAAGGCGGAAAAAGCCTTTGACCCTGGATAGATTTTGTGACATCCTCCAGCATGATCGTCTTTTCTCCTCCGGTTTGAGGGGTATCTAGGTCTATATTCAGGGACCGATCTTTTTGGGGTTTAGAGACCAAATCGATTTTTTCTAGCTTTTTTCTTCTGCTCTGGGCTTGCTTGGTTTTTTGTCCCACTATATTTTTCCTAATGAAGTCTTGAGTTCTTTGGATATATTCCTGTTGTTTTTCGTACTCTTTTTGGAGCCTTTCTTCTAACAGTTGTTTTTGCTGAATATATGAACTATAATTGCCCTTATATATGGTCAGGTGCTTGTCAGCTAGCTCCCAGATGACGTTAACGGTGTTTTCCAAAAAATAACGATCATGGGTGATGATGATGAAATTTTCCTGATAGTTTGTCAAGTAGCTTTCTAGCCATGCTAGCCCATCTAAGTCCAAATAATTGGTAGGCTCATCAAGGATCAATAGCTGAGGCTTTTGCAAAAGCTTTTGGGCCAAAAGAGCCCTGGTCTTCTCGCCGCCGCTGAAATTATTTAGAGGTTTATCGAATTCTGATTCGGTAAAACCCAGACCTTTTAGGACACTTCTAATGTTTCGATCTACCTGGTAGCCGCCTTTATTCTCAAACTCTTCTCTCATCCTACTGTACCTTTCCATTAGAGAGTTTAACTTATCTTCTCTTGATTCTTTAGACATCTCAGTTTCTAAGCGGATAAGTTCTGATTCCAATCCTTGTATGTCTACAAAAACCTCTTTTAGCTTATTGTAAAGAGTAGTATCACTATCAAATCCCGGCTGTTGGGGCAGATAACCTATTGTCAGGCCCTTTTGCAGTTCTATATCTCCTATGTCAGAGGACAGATCTCCTGTAAGAAGCTTTACCAAGGTGGTTTTGCCAACTCCATTTTTCCCGACAAGTCCAATCTTTTCCCCCGGGTTTACCTGGGCTGAAATATCTTCTAATATCCTGTTGCCACCTAGATCTTTAGAGGCTTCATCGATTTTGATTAACATAGCTTTCACCCCTCATAACAGCAAAACAGGGGAAAAAGGCTGTATTTTCTTAGCGTCTACTTTAGCCCCTTTCAAAGCTCCCCTGATTCTTTTAGTGCTTCAGGCTATAATACTTATAATCTATAAGATATCGCCCTAAGATATTATAGCACATTTGAAAATTATTTTGAAAACACTGTATCATTCGGGGGAAGCATATCCAGCCACCCTAAACATGGGAGTTGGTAAGGAAATACACTTTAATTTTACTGCAGCAGTAAAATAAATCAGTTGTTTTCATTACTGGTTGTGGTGTGAAAGGCAAAACATGTGGAGTTAGTTAGGGTTTTTAGGTATTAATAAATTCTCTGACCTTCCACTTCTGCCGGCAAAGTTCCTTTGAAGTAAAGCTGTCCTTCTTCTACCCTTAGTTCTTCGATATGAAATCCATTTTCGGGAGAGATTATATTGTTGACAATCCTGGCGGTTTCAAATTCCACCCTGTTTATCACTTCTGCAGTCATGGGAACCCGCCCTACAGTCAAATAATCTATATCGATATTCACAGAATTAGACGAGGTTCTAGAGAGCTCTCCGGATGCATATACGGGCTTATTATTAGCTACATTGGTGATATAATCGATGACAAAATCCGTCAAGCCGCCATTGGAGGAAGCCAGGGCAAAGCGACCCGGTAGTGAAGGTGTAGTTGAGGCCAAATAATAGTTTTCAGGAGAGGCTTCTGTTAGGACATTATGATCCCACAAAAAATCCACAAATCTATCAGAAAGTTTGAAACTAACCTCCCCTTCCCCATCATTGCCAAAACTTACTTTAACATCCCTAATGGGACCGCCGTTATCATTAGCCATGGATACGAGGGCACTCATCTCCTCATTGGTAAAAAATTCATCAATTTCATGAATCCCATTGGTGGCAAAATCCCCTTTTACCAAAGTCTCCAAGTTGATCTCCTCGATATCAGCTATTATTACTTGGGATTTGTCCATTCCCGAGTTGAAATCTCTCTCATCCCAGCCAGTATCCACCTGCCTAGAAGTGTTTAAAGCATATATTCCTCCTCCGATTATAATTCCGATTATAATTATGACCCCTATCAAAAGCTTTATAATGGTTTTCACAACTGTCGACCTCCAGTCTATAATCTATAATCTATAATGTTAGTTCTTTGACCATCTGTTTTACAAATATTATCATAAAAAGATAAAAAAAATATCACCCTTAAGGGTGATATTGCGTGTATTCACAGATATTTAAGTTCATCTAACTCTTCAGGTGCTTCTTCCGGCTCTAAAGTATCACCGGTTTTTTCGATCATTTCCGACCATTCCAGGTAGGTCCTAAAATAAAGGGTCCATTCTTCACCGAAAAACTTGGGCAGAAAATTGCCGCTGACTCGATTGATCCTTTTTATCTCCCTAACATTTCCATCGTCATAATGAACGGCAAAATGTTCATTTCCAGAGTACAAGAGCCCGCTTCCAGCTAAATTACCTTCTTTAAACTTACCCAGAAACACATTGGTTTCAGAAAACAGGATGACACCTTTGCCACTAAGAGCTCCCCTTCGAAACTCTCCGAACTTCTTCTCCCCACCCGCTGTCTGAAGGAGCCCTGTTCCATGGGGCGCACTATCCTTCCATTCACCATCGTAAGTAGTGCCATGGGAAAATTCTTTTTTGACAAGCTCCTTTTCTTGAGCTTTTGCTTCATCTAGCTCTCTATCTGCTGGCTTTTCTAGAGCAATCATTCCCTGGAACTTTCCAACTGGCCCATCTCCATTCCCGGCCCCTATTGAACCTAACAATTCAGAAGGCCCAACATTTACAAAATATCTAGTAAATAAAATGATACTGACTATAAATATCACCAACATGGTTGTCCTTGTTAGATTGTTATTAAGATTTATATTAAGGCCCTTGATATGGCCCTTTTTCTGGGTTAACATAAAAATTCCCCCAAAGTAATTGTCCCGACAGCTACTTTAACAGCTACTTTTATTTGCTTATATATATTTTAAAGGAAAATAAATGAAAAGTAAATTATCTTGTTGCCTTTATATCTATCTGCCTTTAAACTTTGGCTCTCTTATAGTTGGTTGTTGATAATAAAGGACCGTCAGGCTGTGCGCCTGTGTACTTGTATAATGCTATAATGTCAGTTAGAATAGAGGTAGTAGTGTTTAGTTTAGATTTGATTTCATTTGAGATAAAAGGTGGAAAGTTCATGAGCATATTTGAAAATATCCCGGAAAACTTATTTTCTCCCCTTGCTAGTTCTAGAAGGGAAATATACTCGGATTTATTATTTATTGTCTACGAACAGCACAAAAGAACCATTCACACCCTGGACAGGGAAGGTGTGATTGATCTATTCAGTGAATACATGGAAGAAAGAAAAGATGTTTTAATTGAAGACAATTCATCTGAAACCAATTCTCTAGATGAATCTCTAGACGAAATAACAGAGAAGAATGCCCGGGAAAAAGCTCAGATTTTTCTTCGAAGACTTATAGATTTTGGCTGGTTTATCCAGGAGCAAAACCACGATTACACCTTTCGTATCTCCCTTCCTGATTATTCATTTTTCCTTCTAGAAAGTTTAGAGAAGATAAAAAGCGGATACAGGATGGAATTTCAGGGTAAGGTCCTTACGGTATATCAAAACCTGACTGGCGAAGATGGTAGTTCATACACTGCAATACATCAGGCAAAAGAAATTACCGAAGGGCTTATGAATGGACTAAAGAGTTTGAATCACAGCATTAAGCTCTACACAGAAAAGCTTTTAAAAACCCAAAAGCCCCGGGAAATCATCGAGCAAATACTGGTGGATTATTATGAGGAAATCCTTGGGGATCAGTACTACAGGCTAAAGACATCTGAGCACATCTCTAAATACAGAGCTGGAATATTAAAACAGGTCAGAGATTTAAAGCATAACAGGGGTGAAGTCATAAATCAGGCAGAGCTAATGGTCCGGGGAAAATATGTCAAGGACCGGGTAGAAGGAGAAAACATGCTTTATGATTGGTTAGAGTTCATTGAAGAAAATTTTCAGGATATGGATGATATCCTAAACGAAATAGATAATCGTAACAGACGCTATGTCACCTCAGCCCTTCAAAGACTTGAGTTTCAGATGGCGGGGAAAAACAAAAGCCAGGAAAAGATTAAAGAAGCCTTGAAGCACCTAGCCTCCCTTGCCAAAAATAATGGAGAAAAACAGGAAACACCCCAGGAAATAAATGCTTTGATTCATCTATATCCCCAACAAACTGTAAACGATAACAGCCCAAAAAACCCTCCAACGGAGAGAAAAGAACATAATCCCACCCCAGTCAAGACCAAAAAGATAAACAAACAATCCCGGCAAAAAAATCTAGCCAGATTCAAAAGGCGAGTAAGGGAAGAAATAACTGTAAAAGACATTAATGAGTATGTCAAAGATTATATCGGTGCCAAAGATTCCATCTATTTGCACAAATTCCCCAGGCACACAAAAAATGATTGGATCAAATTGATCTATATTATCCTGTATCAAAATTCAAACCACGCCGATTACAAAATCACGGGAAGGCGAAAGGAAATGATAAGCTTAGACGATAACACCGTCCACATCCCCTATCAGATGGTAACCTTAAAAGACAAGTAAACTTAAAGGAGCGAGTTTTTAAACATGATGAAATGGGTTCAAGATTACGAAAACCTTTCCGAAAAGGAAAGGGAAAGATTTCAAAAGACAATAAATATTCTTTTAAATAAGACTTTCTTGGTCTACAACAAAGAACAGGACAGGCCTTATTATAGGTTTGTGGAAAAGCATTTTGATCTTTTTCAAGGGTATCTAAATATTGCCAGGTGGGATCTTTTATACAATCGAAGGCTTTCGGTATTTCAAGCCTATAATATAGAAGAAAAAAACAGACGCAGGTTTAATCTTCAGGAGACAATTTTTCTTTTGATCTTAAGGCTTTTGCACGACGAAAAGAAAAAAGACCTCCAGTTGACAAAAGATGTGGTTGTGGCAGGGTTTGAAATTCAAGAAAAGTACATGGCCCTTCAGATAAAAGAAAGACTTCCCTCTAGAGAAGAGATGACTAGAATACTGCGACTTTTTTCCGGCTTTTCCCTGTTGGATTTAAAAAAAGGCCACTACAAGGACCCTGAAGCAACATACATCCTCTACCCTTCTCTTCAGATGGTATTAGACGATGCAAAGCTTGAAACAAGCAAAGAACTTTTAAATAAAGAGCTATTAGATGATGAGGAAACCTTTGGCGATGCAGAAGAGGATGAAGAGGATGAAAGAGATGAAGAAGATGAGTGGGATGAGTGAGATGAGTGAGTTGTAAGGGTTGAATGAATGGCTCAAAGAGGATGATACCTAGAAATAAAATACCATTACAGCGAAAACTGTAATATTTAGGATTTTGAGAAGGGAGCTTTAGGCTTATGAGATTTTTGACTGGAGTCAAGCTTGTCAATTGGCATTTTTTCTCAGACGAAGATATAAAAATAGAAGACAGCGCCCTTATCACCGGAGATAACGGGGCTGGAAAATCCACCTTAATAGATGCTCTTCAGGTTGTTCTGGTGGGTAACCTTGCCAAGGTAAGGTTTAACTCTTCCGCTTTTGACGAGAAGACAAACCGGGATCTAAAAGGTTATTTAAAAGGAAAGACCGGTATCGAGGGAGAGACTGTTTTTTTAAGAAACACTAATGATTTTACCAGTTATATTGTCCTTGAGATCACCCACACCAAGACAAACACCCCTGTTTTAATAGGTGTTCTTTTTGATTATTACCAGGACAGAGACGAATTCGAGCATGTATTTTTTAAGATAGACGGAGAAAAGATAGATAATCAGCTGTTTTATGAAGAAAGAACAGGCATAGAAGACAAAGAAAATATAGAAGAGGAAAACTTCCCCAGGAACAAAAAAGAGTTTTTTCGCTATCTAAAGGCCAATAACATCTCCTACAAACAGTATAAAAACGACCTCTCAACTTATCTAAATGATCTTCGACAGCTCTTTGGCGGGGCTAAAGAGTCATTTTTTTCATTGATTCAAAAAGGGATAAGCTTCACCCCTATCACAAACCTGCGGGGCTTTGTCTATGATTATATTTTAGAAGAAGTACAGATCGATGTTAACACCATGCGGGAATATTTTGAGAGGTTTCAGCAGTTAGAAAAATACATTGAAGAGACAAAGACTGAAATAACCAGGCTAGCTGAAATAAACGAAGCCCACGAAAGCCTTAAGGAAAAAGAACAAAACATCATTACGGCTGACTACATGATTAAAAAAGCAGACCTAGAAGAAAAAAGTATCACAAAATCACAGCTAGAAACAGAACTGCAAAATGATCGGGATTCACTCTCTAACCTCTTACAAGATATAGACAAAAAACAAACTAAAAAAACTGAACTAAATAAAAGAAGAAATGAAATCAGTGAAGAGATAGCTAACAATAACACCACATTAAAGATAAAAAGCCTAAAACAAGAGATAAAAACCACTGAAGAAAAATTAGGTGAGTTAAAGTCCCTAAAGAAAAATTTGTATCACCGTATCAAGGCTGAAGCAGGAGAATTTGAAACTTTAAAGGAAATTTTACAGGCTGCTGATGATAACGCTGACACAGATGATAGAGATAACACAGGCGATCAAAATAATTCAAAATACCAAGAAAAATACCAAGAAAAAAATACTTTTGAGAAAACAAGAAAATTAAAAGAAATAGCCGCCGACTTTCACTATCTTGCAGATGAAAAGATTGACAACATAAACATTTCCAACTCAAGATCCAATTCAAAATCCCATTCCAAAACCAGTTCACAAAACCTCTACTCATATAAGCTTAGTGAAACCCTAAGTCTTAGCCTTGAGGAGATAACTTCCCTCTGGAAACAGGTGTACAAAGAGTTAACAGAAGAACTGTTCGAGCTAAAAAGAAGAGTAAATGAGCTAAAAGAGAAAAGAAAAGAGCTAAAAACCCAAATAGAAGAGCTAAAAGAAAACAAGATCCTGCCGACCCATTCTTCTACAATGAAACTAAAAAAAGTCTTAGAAGAAAATCTAGTAAAAGAAGATGGTGGCCCGGTAGAAGTTGATATTCTCTGCGAAGCTACCTGGATAAATGACCAGGAGTGGCAAAATGCAATAGAAGGCTATCTTCATACCCAAAAATTCGACATCCTTGTGGAGCCAGGTTATTTTGACGAGGCGCTTAGCTTGTATGAAAGACATAAATTTACAAACAAAATTGAAAACGTCGGCCTAGTTAACACAGAAAAGCTCATGCAAACCAAGATAAAAACAAAAGATAACTCCCTGGCAGAAGAAATCAATGCTGACAAAAAGCATATAGGCCTTTATACGGATTTTCTCCTGGGGCAGATAATTAAATGTAAAGATGAAAAAGAGCTAAAGAATTACCCCCGGGCAATAACAAAAACCTGCATGCTGTATCAAAACTATACTGCAAGACAGATCCCGGAAAAAAGATACAAGCCCCCATATATAGGGGCAGAAGCAGTTAAAACCCAGTTAAAGCTTAAAGAAGAAGAGCTAGATGGGGTAGAAACTGAACTGGCCAAATTAGAGAGTAAAATTTCAAACCTAGAAGGATTAGAAAATCTATCAGGAGACTCTAAAGAAGACCGGATAAACTCACTTGAAACTGACTATGAAAAAGTGATTGCCGTCCCAGAACTTGAAAAAACCTTAGAGGAGTTGAACCAACAACTTCTTAGCATCGATACATCAGAGCTCGACAGGCTTAAAGAAGAAGACAAAAAAATTGAAACACAGATAAAAGAACTTGAAAAAACGATTAACGAACTTTCATCAAAGCAAGGTGAGAAAAGACAAACTATAAAAACCCTTGAAGAAAGGCTAGAAACTGTAAAAAGAAAAAAAGAAGAATTAGAAACAGATTTGAGTAATTTTACTGAAAATAAAGACAAAACCAAGCTCCACGAATGGGAGAAAAAGTGGGAAAAAGAGGCAAGTCAAAAGTCCCCCGAAGTATTAAAGGCTAACTATGATCAGAACAAAAAGAAGTTAAATACAGAGATAGAGAAGAAATGGCGCAGTTTAATCCAGCTAAGAAGTAATTTTAACCATGAATTTGACTTTTCTGCAAACCCTCAAGTAGACAGCAACGAAGAATACCAAAACCGGTATCAGGTTTTAAAAGAAAGTCATCTAGCAGACTATGAGGAAAAGGCTAAGGAAGTTAGAGAAAAAGCAGAGCAAAGCTTCAGAGAACATTTTGTCGCTAAATTAAGAGAAAACATCGAGATAGCAAAGGAAGAAGTTGAAGAATTAAACAGAGCTTTAAAAAATATGAAATTTGGCAGTGATTCCTATAAATTCAAAGTATCTGCAAAGCCCGAACTAAAAAATTATCACGAGATGATAATGGATGAACAACTTCACGAAGGGCATAATTTGTTTTCAGAAAGCTTTCGCCAAAAGCACGGGGAGACAATAAACGAGCTGTTTAGGGACATTTCTGCCGATGAAGATACCTTTCAGGAAAAGATGCAGGAGCTGACAGATTACAGGTCTTATCTGGAATTTGAAATTGAAATCACAGACATTAACAAAAACAAAAGTAACTTCTCCAAAGTAGCAAGGGAAAAAAGCGGCGGGGAAACCCAGGTCCCCTTTTATGTAGCTATATTAGCTTCCTTTTATCAGGCTTACGGAATGTATCGAAAAACCGATACCTTAAAACTTGTAATCTTCGACGAAGCCTTCAACAGGATGGATGCTGACAGGGTTGAAGAAGCTATTCGCTTTATCAAGACTCTTGGCTTTCAACCTTTGATCGCTGCACCTACAGGCAGGATACAGCTTATAGCCCCTCATATCCATACCAACTTAATAGTTATGAAGGAAGGGTTTACAAGCTTTGTAGAGCAAGTCTCAAGAAAGGAGCTTCTAGAAGATGAAATATCAGAACAACCAGAGCAACCAGAGTCATCAAAGCCACTTGAGTCATGAAAATTTGAATCATGACAAATTAAATCATGACAAAAACTTGCCTGCTTTATCAGAACTACAAAAAAGAGAACTTACAAAGCTTGTCAATAAATATGAAAACAGAAAAGATTACGGACAAAAAACTCAAAACCCCAGAAAAACCTATGTTCATATTAAAGAAAAAAACTACCCCGACTACTTTCATATAAGCGACAGCAACTTTAGGCTAGAGTACAATGCCGCCATGGAAGAACTTGAAAAGATGGGGCTTGTCCAGCTTGTGTGGAAAAAATTCGAGAGAGGCGAGTTTTTGGATAAGATAGCCCTTGAGGAAAAAAGACTTGAAGATATCTACAGGCTATTAAACAGACAACCCAAAGCGGATTATTATAGGGAGCTAGAAAGTATTTTTAATAAATACAGAGAATCTGCCCTTAAAGTCCTTACGGTGTTTTATGATGAAATGTTAGAAAAGATCAAAAGACTAGAAAATCTCCCAAATCAGGTCCGATTCGATTCCCTAAGTGACACCGAGGATTTTCTTTTTGGCCTTAACAATATAGTAAAAAACGGGCTTAGAAGTGATCTAGTGGAAGTGCCAAAAAGACAGTTTTCCATTGAACTATACGGAGAATCCAAAAGACTTGAAGACTTTGAGAAAAAAATCCTCTATGTCTTACAAAACTATCTCCAGGATTATAACCAAAATTATAACCCAAATAATAGCCATGAATATAGGCGAAAATATAAGCAAAAATATAATTTGGGAACAGAAAATCTTAAAGATAATAGTAATGATAATAGTAATATTGAAAAAACTCAAATAAAAGACACTTATACAAAAGATGCTTATACAAAAGATACTCATTTAAAAGAGGAAGATGAGATCACCCTGGCAGAATTCGGGATAATAGATAACCCCCACCCTGTGAATATACGAGGACAGCTAGAGTTTGAAACAAGCAAAGGCATGGTGGACTTGAATAAATTTTATCCTGATGTGGGACTCTCTCCAAGGATGATACAGGATATGACAATCACCGGATTAAATGCGACGGCGATAGTTACTATAGAAAATTTAACCTCTTATTATATTTATATCAAAAGCGCCCCAGAAGAGCAGCTTGTGATATACCTGGGAGGGTACCACAACAAAATGCGAAGAAATATTCTCAGCAAAATATGGCAGTTTCAAAGAAACTGTCAAGGCCAAAACCTTGAATTTTATCACTGGGGCGATATTGACTACGGCGGCTTTAGGATATTTAAACATCTAAAGGCTAAGACCGGTATACCTTTTAAACCCTTGATGATGGATGAAAACACTTATGTTAAGCACTATCATAAAGGCCACAAATTCGAGTCAAATTACGAGAGAAAACTAGAAAAGCTTCTTAATGATGAAGATTATATAGAATTTCATCCTGTGATAAGACTAATGCTTGACAAAAAGATTCGCCTGGAGCAGGAGGGAGTTACTGAGATTATCTATCCCTAACCCGGACCTTAACCGGGACCGGTTCTCGTGCTTTGTTGCTGCTTCTTTAGGTGAGAGCTGTTTTAATCAAAATATTGGTCTTTTACCACATTAGAAAATTTCATTATATCTTCTACCTCATTAACTAGAATATCAAATGTTATTTCTGTCTAACCCTTTTTTAGCTTCTTCTAAATCATTATAATATTCTTCAAGTTTTGACAAACGCCTCAATATTAAATCTTGTTCAATCATTTATTTTCTCCTTTCTGTTCTCCTTTCTGTTCTCCTTTCAAGCATTTTACTATAATAAGTACTGTAGAACTGCTTCATGTCAAAATATTTTTTTCTATGAATTACTTCAAAGCTCACCCGGCGATTTCTATTTTTTTCGTGTACTATTTTTTTCTGAGACAAAACTTTATGTATAAAAAACAAGTCACACGACTCTAAATCTGCTACATCTACCTCTACTCCATTAAATAATTCCTGTAATCTATAAGCATATTCCAGCCTTTTATCAAAACGTTCCATTAAAGGGATGTTTTCTTCAAATAGTATTGCAACATCGATATCGCTTTCTCTCAAGCTTTTCCCTTAGTTCTTGAACCAAACAGATAACTGCAGGCAACTTTTTTCTCTTCCTGAAAAAATTCATCTAGCTTTTTTTCAATCTCTTCGTTGGTAATCATACCTTTATCATCCCTTATAAATAAGCTTTATCTTTTGTTCCATATTTTTACTATATCAAATTGTTTGGTATTAAACAAGCATGTTGTTAAATTAAGCAATCCAAAGATAATTATAGTGATGTAGATAGCAAGTTAAAATTAGGCTAAACAAACCCTAAAAATAATCATCCAAGTTGTACTGATGCTGGGCACAGGTTTTAATAACATAATCAGTAAGTTCTGGATTACTATTCCACAAATTATCGGTTAATGTCAAAAACCACTCAGCATCCATTCTAGTTTTATCTTTATCAATATCTTCCTTTGGAAATATGTGTGATATATTTTCGGGTTCTTTGAGATAGTTCACCACATAGGGGTTGGAGTTATGAGCTTTTTTTAGCAGCTCGTTAAAATACTCCTTATCACCAAAGCCATACCTTAAAAAGTGTATGAGGAGCTCAGAATAGCCAATAGAAGAATCTTCTTTATACTCATACTCTTTGTATTTTGAAATAGCTTTTTCCGCCTCTTCAATCCTGCTTTCACTTAACAGCAAAGGAATTAAAAAGGAATTGACATCAAAGTATTTTTCACAATTTAAATTTGAAATATTATACAACTCTTCTATTGCAAATTCTGCATTTCCCTTTTCTCTATGCAAAAGGGCCAGGTATAGTTTAGACCTTAGATATATACTTTCACTGTACTTCGAACTGTCCCCTTGACTGTCTTCATGACTGTCTTCTAATATCTCTATTACTGCCTCAAATAAACCCATGGCCAAGTCTATATCAACTTCTGTTGCTTGAACCGCAAGATTAAAAGATTTCTCTGGAGAAGTTTCTAAATCTAAAATTTCTAATAAATTTTCTACTTCTGATAGATTCATATCGTTTTCCATCAAATCAGTTGTGTCTTCATCCAAGTCAAAGTCTCCTGCTAGGTCTTCATCCATAACTGTTTCAAGATAATCTTCCATCTCCTCTTCTATATATTCATTTAATAAATCATAATATTTAGCAATGGTCTGGCTAGATGTAGAATACTTCTTTGCAAGCTCTTTTTGGCTTATCTTTCTTATAGGTGCATCGACTTCTTTTTTGGCCGCTAAATACTCTAAGGCTGCTGCTACAGAGTTTGCTTTTTTTAAGTTTGGCATTTCATCATTTGCATAATAAAACCAGGTTTCAACTGCAAAGGAAATAGAGTCAGAGCTATGAAGAGGAGATTCTTTCATTTTTTCTATGAAGATCTGGGCTGCTTCCTGATAGATTTCTTTTTCGAAGTCCATTTCTTCTTCTATAAAGTTATCTATCATCTCTAACTGCAAACTTTCATAAAGACTATAAAAGCCCCCTATAATTGAGAAAAGCTCGTCTTTCACGTATGCATTTTGGGCTTCATTAACCATCTTTTGAAGTTCTTCTTCAGCACTACCCGGTAAAAGATTTATGTTAATAAAAGGCAAAAACTCTCCCTCGATGGGGGTTTGCAAAAGAGTGGCTATAATTATTGTCTCGTGGAGATCACCTAGTGAAATATCTTGTTCAGCCAACTCCATCCCTCTTAGGTCTATCAGACACTTTTGGCCGCTAAAAATATCTGTTGCTTTTATTGAAGGTCGTTGGGTATCTATCTGATCCACCTCATCCACCCTATAAACTGAAGGTTTATTATATTTCCAACTCTCCATTGCTTTTCTTTCTTCATCTGTGTAAGAATTTATAGGGATATGAGTAGAAAAAAATCTATCAAAGAAGGTTCCATTTGATTCTACTTCTTCTGATTCTATATGTTCTGATTCTATATGTTCATTATCATCTTCATAATTTAGCAGGTGCCATTCAATATATGTACTAAAAGCCTCATCCAAAGCTCTGATATTTGGCAGTCCATAAAACTTATTTACATGGTGTGGAAATATATTCATGAAATTTACGTGGTTAATGAGTTGTTCCTTAGCCTCAAATAGATTATCCAGGGACTTTCTTAAGAAACGGTTTTGCTCTTTTACTATTAAACAGCACTTTTTATATTTTTTCCCACTACCGCAAGGACAGGGCTCATTTCGTCCTATTTTTGTCAAATTAACCCACTCCCTCATCATAAGTATTATGACTTCCTAAGTATTAAAACTTTTTCACCAGCACAACCCGACAAGAATCGATACTTATTTATATCGTTTATTTTAACATAAACACTTTGTCGGTTCTAGAGCCACTTCTCTCTTGAACACGAAGAACAGAGGGGAAACTTCCCCCCTGTGTTCCTCGTGTTACCCCTCTGTCCTATAATAAAAGTTGCTATAATGAGAGAAATCTAATAAAATTAATAAGGTATCCATATAATAAGTTGTTTTAGTTTTTTCCAAACTCATAATGAGACAATTTCTGCCGTTTGCTTGGAAATTTGCAGCGGGAGTTTCAAAGGAGTAAAGCTATGAAAAAAATAAAGCTGTTAATATCACATTCTCAAAACAGAAAACTTTTAAAAGAGTTTCTCTCTGGAGATTTTGAGCTGGAAATACCGGGGGAAGAATCTTCTTTAGAAGGTCCTTCTCAAGATGAAAAAGAAGACCTGATTATTATAGATTACCAGTTCATGGTGTCTAAAGAAAATTATATAGAAAAGCTAAAAAGCCTAAAGACTGAAGCTGATTTTCTGCCGGTTTTGTTAATTACGGACAAAAAACACATTTCTGAAAAGGTTTTAGAAGAAGTGGATGAGATTATTAATATTCCCGCTTCTAAACAAGAGTTGAAGTTGAGGCTAGAAAATCTTCTTCGGACAAGAGAATTATTTAAAGAGGTTTCTCAAAGACTTGCCAGGTTGACAGAAGAAAACCCGTCAGGGATATGTGTTATACAACATGGTAAAATCGTGTATTCTAATCCAGCTCTTTCTAAGATCCTTGGTCAAAGTTTTGAACAACTATTAAATACTCGTTTTTTAGATCATATTCCTTATTCTTTTGAAATTGAGTATTTAATAGATAATCCTCAGTATTTGAATCATCCAGATGCACAAAGTTATTATGAGATTAACATTGATAACAGCAACAAATCAGAATGGTTTGAATTAAAATTTTCGACCATAGTGTATAATCAAATACCCTCAATTTTAGCCATCATTAATGATATTACTGACAGGAAAAAAGTAGAAGAGAAAATTCGCTATTTAAGTTTTCATGATAGTTTAACGGGGGTATATAATCGGGCTTATTTTGAAGAAGAACTAAAGAGATTAGATACAGATAGACAGCTTCCAATAAGTATTGTTATGGCTGATGTAAATGGTTTAAAACTTTTTAACGATACCTATGGTCATGAAGCAGGGGATAAATTAATAATTGCTGCGTCTGAAGCCATCAAGGATACCTCTAGAAAAGAAGACATTGTTGCTAGGTGGGGAGGCGATGAATTTGCAATCCTCCTTCCGCAAACTGATTTTCAGTACGCACAAAAAGTGGCTAAAAGAATTAAAGATGAATGCTACAATGTCACGGTGGAATCACTGCCAGTAAGGGTGGCCCTAGGCACGGCAACCAAGGTAAATCCTGAAAATTCAATTGATGATACTTTTAAAACAGCTGAAGAAATGATGTATAAAAATAAAGTTACTGAAAGTAGGCAGGCAAGGGACAAGATTATCGCAGGACTCCTTGAAACATTAAGAAAGAAAAGTTATGAAACAGAAGCACATTCCTTAAGAATGACGGAAATTGGATTTAGGTTTGGTGAAGCTTTGAATCTAAGCGAAGAAGCTTTGGAGAAGCTTTCGCATCTTACTAACATGCACGATATAGGTAAAGTAGCTATGCCTAAAGATGTTTTGAAAAAAAATGGGCCCTTAACTGATGAAGAGTGGGAAAAGATAAAAGAGCATCCAGGCCGGGGTAAACAGATAGCTTATGCTTCTGAAATCTTAATTAATATAGCCGAAGATATAGGGGCTCACCATGAAAGATGGAACGGAAAAGGTTATCCAGGGGGACTTCAAGGCAAAGATATACCATTTCTAGCAAGAATTATAGCAATCATTGATGCCTATGATGTGATGACAAGTGGCAGGCCATATAAAGAACCTCTCTCCACAGACGAAGCTTTAGAAGAAATTAAAAGATGTGCAGGAACCCAGTTTGATCCTGAGCTTGGCGAGAGCTTTATAGATATGTTTAAAAGGGAAGATGATTTGGATAACAATAGTTGAGAAAGTATTACTAACTGTTTAATTTTATTCAATTATTTTTTTGGAGGTGTTTTTATTATGAATGATGATTTTAACATGAAAAAACTTTCGAGTGGAATACCAGGTTTAGATGAGGTACTTAATGAGGGTTTAATTGCCGGTGATACTTATTTGATAAGGGGCGGTCCGGGTACTGGAAAGACTACTGTAGGACTTCATTATCTATGTGAGGGCAGTAAAAATGGTGAGAGTTCTTTGTTCATATGTCTATCAGAATCAGTTGATAATATTAAAAGAAATGCTCATCAAAAAGGATTTGATATACAAGGCATTCATTTTTTTGACTTTACCCCTTCTAGTGAGATTAAGGCTGATGAATTGGAATATAACATATTTTCCTCTAATGAAGTGGAACAACCTTCTTTAATTAAGAAAATAGCCGAGGCAATTGATGAAGTTAATCCAGATAGATTATTTTTGGATGGAATCACCCAATTAAGTTACCTTGCTGTAGATAACTATCAGTTTCGTAAACAGATTTTATCTTTGGTTAAATTTGCTTCAAAACAAGGCGGCACCGTTATGCTTTCTTCTGAAGCTAGTGAGGTAATTAAAGATGATGATTTGCAGTTTATGTGCGATGGAGTGATTAATCTTGAATCTACTGGAGAAGAATACAAGCTAATAGTAAGTAAATTCAGGGGTTCTGATTTTAAAAAAGGGTACCATACTATCACCCTCAGCAGTAAAGGCATTTTAGTATATCCTAGTATCTCCATGCAGGAAGTTAAGCATGATTTTTCACCGGAAATATTATCATCAGGAGTCCCGGAAATAGATAAACTTTTACATGGAGGTATCGAAAGAGGTACTACTACCGTTTTGAGTGGGCCAACAGGAGTTGGAAAATCTACCCTCGCGATTCAATTTGCCAAGGAAGCTTCGGGCAGGGGTGAGCGCTCTGTAATCTATACTTTTGAAGAAGGGGTAGAATCTCTTAAACATCGTGCTAAAAGTGTAAACATTCCAATTGATAAAATGATTGAACAAGATAATGCCTCCGTGGAAAAAATAAACCCACTAGATTATACCCCCGACCAATTTGCTCATCACATACGCCGGGAAGTAGAACAAATGAATACAAAGATTGTCATTTTGGACAGTGTTTCTGGATATCTTTTATCTTTTATCAGGGACACAAATCATATAAATGAAATGTTAAGACACCTTCATAATTTATCAGAATACCTAAAAAGTAAGGGTGTTACTCTTATATTTGCTAATGAGGTACATGAAATCACCGGGCAATTTAAGGTATCTGAATATGGGATAAGCTATCTTGCTGATAATATAATATTTCTGCGCTATTTAGAGTATGAAGGAGAGCTGAGAAAAGCGGTGGGTGTTTTGAAAAAACGCTTGAGTAATTTTGAAAAAACTTTAAGAGAGTTTGAGATTACTAGTTATGGCATAAGGGTAGGTCGTCCTTTAAGAGAGTTAAGAGGTATTCTTAGTGGGTCCCCAGAACTTGTACCAACAAAGAATTCGTATGATGAATGATCCGAACAGAGAAGCTGATTTTTCGCAATAAAGACACAAAGTAACTTGAGGTGAATAAGGTTATGAAAAAAATAAAGCTCTTAATTTCGCATACTCAAAACAAAAAACTTTTAAAAGAGTTCCTTTCTGAACAGTTTGAGCTTGTAATTTCAGAAGAAGGCACTAATTTAAAAGAGCCTTTTCAAGAAACTAAAATAGACCTGATCATTGTAGATCACCAGTTTATGGCTTCTGAAAAAAATTATATAGAAAAACTTAAAAGCCTAAATACCGGAGCTGATTTTCTGCCGGTTTTGTTAATTACCGATAAAAGGCATGTACCTGAAAAAATTTTTGAACAGGTAGATGAGATTATTAATATTCCCGTTACAAAACAAAAGCTAAGGTTAAGGCTAGAAAATCTTCTTCAGACAAGGGAGTTATTTAAAGAATTATCCCGAAAGAATACAATTTTGGAAGAAAAAGAAGCAAAGTTCAGAGCTATAAGTGAATTCGCCCTTGACGCTATAATATTGGTCAATGAGAGAATTGAAATTGTTTACTGGAATCCCATGGCAGAAAGAATTTTTGGATATACCAGCGAAGAGGCTTCAGGTTTAGACCCTCATGATATCATTATACCTAAAAAATACAGGGAATATTATAAAGAAGGAATTGTAGAATTTACAAGGACCGGTGAGGGTGATGCAGTAGGGAAATTGCTGGAATTGACAGCGAAAAACAAACAGGGTGAAGAATTTCCAATTGAAGCTACCATATCGGCTATTAAAATGGGCGAAAAAACCTATTGGGCTTCTGTTATTATTAGGGACATTACCGAGCGTAAGAAGTCAGAAGAAGTTATCAATGAATATGCCAGGGAGATAGATAGAAAGAATCGCTACTTGGAAGAAATGGTAGAAGAAAAAGTCGAAGAAATATCTAACTCTCAGATAGCCACTATTAAAGCCCTGGCGAACCTGGCCGAATCCAGAGACGATGAAACGGGGCTACATATAGAACGGACTCAGTCATTTTGTTTTTTCCTAGCTGCTGAGCTAAGAGAAGAATTTCCTGAATTTCAGGATATTATAGATGAAAAATATATTGAGAACCTTACCCGGGCCGCTCCTTTACATGATATAGGTAAAGTAGGGATACCCGATAGTATTTTACTTAAAAAGGGTAAGTTAACCCCCGAAGAATTTGAGGAAATAAAAAAACACACTACCATAGGAGCAAAATCTTTGGAAGAAGCAAGAGCTAGCTATCCAAATAACGATTTTATCAATATAGGAACAAAAATAGCCAGGTCTCACCATGAAAAGTGGGACGGGTCCGGTTATCCTGATGGATTAGCCGGGAAAAATATTCCTTTAAGTGCAAGGATCATGGCTCTGGCAGATGTTTATGACGCCTTAAGAAGTAAACGGGTGTACAAGCCTGCATTCTCCCACGAAAAATCACACCGGATAATAAACGAAGAGTCGGGCAAACATTTTGATCCTACCATGGTAGAAGCATTTAACAGGCTCCAAGAAGAATTTGAAGAGATAAGTAATTCTATCAACGGCGATTTTAAAGGTGACCATTTGCCTTAACTCTTATGCCTTACTTTTCCAAAATCAAAAAAGCCTTGTTGCCTTTTTCATTATAAAATAGCCTATCACACATAATCCTAGTCATCGCAATTCCTCTGCCCCGCTCTTCTTCTCCTTCTAAGTCCAAACACTTGTTGTCTAATAAATCCCTCCAATCAAACCCATCGCCTTCATCTTCCACTGTAATAATTAGCTTGTCCTTCAAACCTTTAAAGCTTACATAGACTTTTTTATTTTCATCGAGTTTATTTCCATGTTCTATTGCATTCATAACTAGCTCTTTAGTGCCTTGAAAATAAATTTCATCTACTGAGTGCTTTTTAAAGCACTCATATATTCTAGTATCTAATGTATTTATCTCTTCAAGCCGACTATCAAAAATTTCACAAAGATCCCTTTCATCTTCATCTAGTTTGATTAGCAAGTAAGTGATGTCATCGAAACCTTGCAAATCCCCGTTGTTGAAGCTTCTAAATTCTTCGTTTATTATACTTTTCAAAACTTCTACAGGAAAATGACTATTAGCAAAAAATATCTCCTGTAACTTTTCTTTAAATATTTCGCCCTCTTCGTTAGCCTGCTCTGTTAGACCGTCAGAGTTTATCATTAACGTTGTTTTAGGGTCTAATTCTATTTTCTTAACATTAAAAGTTAGATTATGTTCAGGAATTGCTTTGGTGATAGGTAAGCCTTTGACATTTAGCTCCAGCTTATCACCATTTTCAAATGATACCAACAAACTTTCTTGAAATCCCATGCCTATATACTCTAAATCATAAGTTTGTAAATCCAACACCCCTAAAAAGATGCTGATAAAATAATCGTCAGGATAATTCTCCGACCTAAATTGTCTACATACATGTCTGACAATATCATCGGGTTTTATTTTATTATTAGGATTTAAATCCAAATAGCTGTCTATACTCTCTTTGATAAATGCACTTACGATAGCTCCTTCTAGACCATGACCTGTAACATCTGAAATAAAAAATACCAGCTTATCTCCTTTTCTTATTACATTATAAAAATCTCCTCCGATATTCTCTGCTGGTTGATAATAAGAAGTTATTGATATATCTTGTATGCTTTCAATATTTGATGGTAAGAGTCTTTCATGCACTTTTTCTGCTTTACTAATTTCTTTACTTAGTTGCTTATACAAATTGTTGATCTCTTGGTTTTTATGTTCCAACTCCATGGCATAATCATGAATTTTTTGCTCTGCCTGCTTACGCTCGGTGATATCCACCAGAGAAAACTGTAAAAACTCTCTGTTGCCGATGAAAAACCTGAGCAGATGAACTTCCGCATCCCAAATACAACCGTCCGGCCGCTGGTGCTTCCACTCAAATACTATGGACCCTTCTGATATCGCCTGCTGAATATACAATATGGCCTTCTCTTCCGAGGGGGAACCATCGTGCTGGCGCGAGGCTGAAACATCCAGGGGTGTCAGATCTAGCACCTGCTCTTTTGAACTGTAACCGTACGCAACCACCGCAGCGTTATTGCAGTCTATATAGCGGAAGGTAGAGGCATCCATCACAATAATTGGTATCCGGGAACTCTCGAATACCTGCTTGCGAAACTCCTCGCTCCTGCTCAACTCTTCCTCTACCTGTTTATATTCGGTGATGTCCCTAGAAGAAGCATAAATTAACCCGTTATTTACTTTAGCATACCATTCGATATATCTATAATCTCCATTTATATCTTTATACCTATTTACAAAACCCTCTACTTCACTGTTTTCTTTTCCTAACTCACCCATAACTTGTTTAGTGGATTCAATATCATCAGGATGAACAAAATCAAGAAAATTTTTAACCTCTAACTTTTCAACAGAATACCCTGTTAAACCTACCCAATATTTATTTACCTTAACAAAATTACCATCAAGACCAACTATACACATTAAGCTCGGCGTGATGTTGAAGAAGTTTTCTAGTTCTTCAATCTTTTCTTTAGCGGTTTCTTCTGATTTTTTCCGTTCAGTTATATCCCGACTAATACACAAAAATTCCTCTTCATTATTTGAATTTTGTATAACAGATCCTGACGTGGAAAACCATCTCCAATTACCATTTTTTACTTTTACCTTACCTTCTAACCTATCAAATTTATTTAACATTAATGAGCCTTTAAATTTTTCTAAGTCATCAGGATGAATATAATCAGCCATATAAGTTCCAACCATTTCGTTTGGTTTATAACCCAAGATACTTTCCACGTTTGGACTGATATAGGTTATAAAACCTTCCATATTGGTTGTATAAATTATATCGTTTGCATTTTCTACAAAACTTCTAAATTTATGCTCGCTCTCTACGAGTTTTTCTTTTGTTCGTATTTCCTCTGTGATATCTTTAAAATAACCTATATACCTATCTTCGGTTATTTTAGATGCCGATAGATCTATCCATAATTTTTCACCACTTTTATACTTCATTAATAATACAGAGTGAGCATAACCTGTTTCTGATAATTCTTCAAAATGTTTTTCCCCTTCATCTACATAATTTTCATCCAGTATATCCGTTATATACATATTTAAAAATTCTTCTCTGCTGTAACCCAGTATCCTACACCCTGTAGAATTTACATCAATATACTCACCTTTAGAATTAGCCTGAAAAATTCCCAGAGGCGAATCCTCTATTAATTTATTTGATAAGTTTCTGTTTTCCTCTGATTTTTCTCGTTCAGTAACATCGGTTAAAAACACTGTTAACCCGACAATATCTCCTTTGTCATCGTAAAGAGGGTTATACTCATTTTGATACCACCTGCGATTTATTGATTCATACCCGTATTGTTCAACTACAGTAAAACTTTCGCCGTTAAGAGCACGATCAAAATTAGCTTTTGCCTTGTTTTGATCTTCTCTATATTTGATACAGTCCAACATATTATCGCCAACCTGGATATTCACACCCCAAATATTTTTCATTGTTTTTCTATGGTTTTCATTAAAAGCAAGGTAGCAATAGTTATAATCGAGAGCAAGTATAATGCTTTCTTTTGAGCTTTCTAATATGCCATTTAGTAAGTTATTTGAGAGGTCCATAGCTAAAAACACCCTTCCAATGACAATAGATAAAAAAATAATTGGTTGCAATATTTCTACAAAATATATTATATTCCTTTAAATTTTTTGAATTTTGTCGTTTTTTGTCGCATATAGTTACTGTCGAACTCGAGTTTTCTATGCCGAGCTTTCTAAAGGATCGTAATAATAAAAAAGTCGGCAAAAAGCCGACAATATGTAAAAAGTATGTTATTTTTACTTTTCTGCTCTTATTAGATAATAATCAATGATCAAGGTGCTTGTTTTGTCTGGATGTGTAATATAACCATCAGGATTGAAATCAACCACCATTTTCATCACAATTATCTGTGTCCCAGTCTTCAATGGGTAGCCATTGCCAGTTCCCTTCATCAAAACATGCTCCGCCTACATCTCCTTTTAATGCACCTTTTACACTATCACCAGTATGATATAAGGCATAATCTTCTTCTCCCGCCGGTTCAAATTCCTCGATATAACCGGCTATTGAATTCTCCCAATCATCATTATCAACATTAAGCTTCTCTTTATCACCTTCATCACCACTAACCGGATAGTTCCCCTTGTCGGCCCTGTACATCATTATAGCTCCATCGATTGTCCTCAAGTTACCTTCTGCAGCACTTCTTTCGGCTGAATCTGTCACTTCGCCGAATATAGGCACAGCAATTGCCACCAAAATACCTATAATTGCAACAACCACCATCAGTTCTACCAAGGTAAAACCTTTGTTTTGGTCTAGCATCTGAATCAATTTCTTATACAACTAATACCGCCTCCTTTTTAAGATTAACTTTTCTAATTGTAACAAGATACTTGGCTATAAAGCAAGTAAAATATCTCTTATTATTGTTGTGCAACCTAATCTACAATTTTAGACAGGAAAAATGAAATTTTTTTATTAATTTTAACAAAAGCAACTTTAACATAATTTAACAAAAACCCACAGGTTGCCACAAGTTTTAATCATACTCAGCTGGTCATTAGCACAAAAGCGGAAAGATATCGTTCTATCCTATTAGTCATCCGGTGTATCTTTATAATATAGCTTTTTATCATTCTCATTCAAGCTTTCAAATCCACCATTAATATCAATACCATCAATCTGTTCCTCTGGATCATTAATATTGTTCAGTAACAATTGATTGCTAAAAGTATACTCCTGTTCATCAACACCGCTTATTATTTCATATTCCAATACAAACCTTTCATTTCCTTTACTTCCCACCTTGATTTTAATGTCTTCAATTCTATCTGAGATCTCAATTGTTTCAGAATCCGTAGACTTTTTCAAAAGTTTATCTTCTAATTCAAAAAAACCCCAATCATTTTCGTTGGGTGAGTTATTCGATAGAAGCTCTAACTCCCATGTATTACGCAGTTCAGACCTAAAGTACTCATGTACCACCTTGGCTTTTTGTTGGGCTTCAACCTGAGCTGAGCCGGTGTCAAAAGTTCTCACGGCAAAAAAGTACAAAGAATATCCAAGAGCTAGTACAATCATTAGTATAACTGACACAACCAGTACCTCGGCAAAAGTAAGCCCTCTTTCGTTAGAGAAAAGTTTATTCATCGGATTCACCCCGTATAAATGTAGAAAGCTCTACACTGTGCTCCCCATCTCTATAAAAAGCTACTATGGTTACCTTGTAGCCTTCATTAGCAAACTCATCACCAGGTTTAATTGTCTCAATAGAAAAATTGAAATCATAGTCCGACTCGTAATCATACTCCGGGTCGTACTGGTGCAAGCCATTGTCACTACTGTTTTTCCCTCCAAAATACTCCAAATCTTCTATGATATCATCTTTTGATTCTAATGAATACGGCTGCTCGGCATAGAGTGATTCAAATATATCCGAGACATAAGAACTCGTTTTGTCTCTTTCCCCATATGAAAAAATATTTTCAAAGCTACCCCCAAACAACGGCACAAAGGAAAAGGCAAGGACACTCAGTATCGCTATGGAAACTATAACTTCCACCAGGGAAAAGCCTCTTTTATTTTTAATTATATTCATAAGTATTCACCTGACTTTTTATTCCCAGTATTCATTCCAGTCTTCTAGTGATGGGACAGGTTGATAAGAAGTTTTTTTAAGTCTATCTTTCTGATCAGGCAGGCATGCCTTATCATAGTCTTCTTTTATCTTATATGTTTCCCCCTTAAAGGAATCATCGTTTTTGTCTTTTAGTTCTTCGCCATCTTTATACACTTTCTCTTTAAAGTGTATTATGTGATCATCCCCGTTAATTTTTCCAAAGCATAACCTTCCTTTTGCTTCATCTTGATTATTTACATCAAACATAACCTCATCGTAAAAAACTGTAAGGGAAGCATAGAATTCTAATGTAGTTCCTGAATTTTTTCCTTTTACATATAATGTATCTAAATAGTAAAGTTTATCAGCCTTGAAAGAGGAGAATTGGTTTGGCTGTATCTCGGAAGCATTTCCTTCTGGAAACAATACATTTCCTTCATGAGTTTCCCAATCTTCATCTGTACCTTCTGTACCTTTAATATTTCCCTCAGGATTTGTCCATTCAAGTTCTTCAGCATCTTCTGCTTCAACATCATCTGGATCTGGAGGGAACTCAGCATCAGGTTTTGAAAGAAGACGTGTAATATCTTCTTCTGCACTACCATACCTGCCAGTAGAAGCAATTATAATTTCTCTCTCATCATTATCATTTACACTAATTTCAACGTGCACTTTTTCAGTCCCATCTGTTCCACCATTTTCATTGAGCTTCAAGAAATCTAAATCTAAATCATTATATAACTCTGCACCTTCAAAGTCTCCCAATTCACCATCATCGTTAAGTTGCTGTAAAAGATACTCATACCCCGCTTCTATGCCCGACCTAGCATAATAATACGCCTGGTCCCTCTCATACCGGTGTATAGATTGCTTCCCCTCTGTATTTGCATAAAAAGCAAATGCACCGCCTAGAGCTGTCATAACAAATATAACAATAAGCACTAAAATTAATGCAGAGCCTCTTTCTTGTTTGAAAATCATAATATTCACCTCTTTTCAGTGACCAGGTCACTGTCAAAGCCAGTAAAGAATAAACCTGAAAACCAACTAGGCTTAATCCTAGCTTTTTTATCATAATGCTATAACTTCATTTATTTTAAAACAATTACCATTTTTTGTTTAAATATGTTATGCTATCACCATTTTTATTTCAACTTAAGAGTAGCATAAAAATATTAACAAAATCTTAACAAACAAAACAGCTGTTTTAAGCAGTTGTTAAAAAGTAATATTGTCGTTTTTCTTTTTCGAAATATTGGAATAATTCAAGGCTTGTTTAAAAGGCAATGTCTTAAACAATAAAGCTTAACTACTTGATTATTATACGATTGTAGATATTGCGTGTTGTCGAGTAGAAACAGGCCTCTCTGGGACAAATATTATTTAGGTGTAGCCTATCCGTTTCTGCCCCTTTCGTCTGGCAGTGCCTCACTAGCCATACCTTGTAATACTATCTTCAGATTGTACCTGAATCCCTCACAGAACCGTGCGTGCGCAATTTACGCACACGGCTCCTCAGTTTTATCTTTTACAGACTTCGCATGTCACCCATATATGTTCACATTTATCCTAGGTTTTGGCAGTGGTTTATGTTTTAGTCGCCTATTTAATTTGTCATAGTTATAGCTTCTGCGCTGGCTTCTGCGGTTCAGCCATTTAAAGATTAGTTTAACTATTTCGTTTTTATACTTATACAGCATCTTAATATTATCTGTTATGCCATAATACTGGTAGTGTCCAATTAGCTTCTGGTTTACTTTCTTAAATATTTCTTCGGTACCCAAGTTTCTGGCTCTTTTAATCCAATCTTTGAAGTCCTGTATCTTTGCGTTGTATTTCTTTTTACTGGTTTTGCGTTTTACCCGGAATTTTCCTTTTCTACTCTTGCTACAATAATGGGTAAAACCAAGGAAGTCAAAGGTATCAGGCTTTTGGTTTCTCTTTTTGCTGTTTTCTTCTGCAAATCGTCCAAAGGCAATTATCTTGCTTTTGTCCTTGGCAACTTCTAAACCAAATTTCGCCAGTCGCTCTTCTAGTTCTTGGTAGAAGTTTTCTGCATCTCTTTTGTATTGGAAGCAACAGACAAAGTCATCACAGTAACGTACTATAGCAGCGTCTCCTTTGCAGTTCTTCTTGACAATATGCTCAAACCATAGGTCCAGAACATAATGAAGGTATATGTTAGCAAGCAACGGGGAGCAGTTTCCGCCTTGAGTAGTCCCCTGTTCACTTGGCTCCCATTTCCCGTTTTCCATTGTCCCGGCTTTTAAGAATCTTGCTATCAGTCTTTTTATGTTGGGGTCTTTTATCCTATGTTCTAGAAATTTCAGCATCCACTCATGATTTACATTGTCGAAGAATCCTTTTATGTCGGCGTCTACTATATAGCTGATTCTGCCTTTTTCTATAGTTTTATTTAGTTCTTTGAGTGCACCATGACAACTCCTGTTTGGCCTGAACCCATGTGAGAATTCTAGAAAGTCCTGCTCGTATATCGCTTCTAGTATTTTTGTAAGGGCCAGTTGGACTAGTTTGTCCTCATATGCCAGTATGCCAATCGGGCGGGTTTTACCATCCCCTTTGGGGATGTTTACCCTTCTTACCGGCTGAGGCTTGTAGTTTAGTTGTTTTAACCTTCCCACCAGATCCCTAATGTTATCCATCAGGTTTTCTTCGTATTTCTGCTTTGTTATTCCATCTATTCCCACTGCTTTGCCGGTTGGTATTTCAATATGGCACTGCAGTAGTAGGTCCTCGTTTATGTGATGTGCTAGTGATGTGAACTTTTCTTTGGGCTTTTCTTTTGCGATTTCTGCTATCCTCGCCAGTTTCGTTTCCATGTTTACACCTACCTCTGTGTGTGGTACATGTTTCCCTGTCAAGGGTGATAATACTGCTGCGTACCTTCCCTCTGCAGGCGTTACCCTGCTTCATAGGTACTATGTAGCAGTCCGACTCCCTATCAACCATTTGGCTTTCTCGCCTGTTAAGGCTCGGCAGCCATACTCCATTGATGACAATGAAGAGCGATAGGGCCTCCCAGGTTGCCGTGTAATCATTGTACAGCATGCCTGGCTCTTCGACCCCGGGGAAGTTTTGCTAGGCTTGCCATAGCGTCTATGCAAAATACTGTTTTCCGGTATTTTTACACCGTCAACCTTCCCGCTTTATACTTTTTTCGAGGCTCAATCACTTTCAGGCCTACTGCCTAACTGTCAACGCTTAATGCAGAAGATTGCTCCGCTGCATCCATGACTCGCTACTGGTGACTCGGCTAAGTCTTTCCCAGACGGGAGTTCCACCCGCTAAATTACACGACCTTGCCTGGCCGCACTGAAAATCAAGTTTTGATTATTGTTTACTTGCAACAGAATTGTATAATCATCAAAGCTTTTTATTTTTCCTTTTAGCTGTACTCCATTTACTAATATAACTGTTATATCGGAGTCGTTCTTTCTAGCTTCATTTAAAATATCGTTTTGTTTAATATTATTTTCTTCTTTTGCCAATTTTTACCCTCCCAGCTGGTTTTAGTTTTGGGGCTTGTCTACATTAGGGTTAGTTAAATTATAACATGAATACGATGAATTTAACATCTCCGACAATCTCCGGCCAAAGCACCTTCAACAATAACCCGCTTGAGCTAGTTTTTCTCGGATCACTAACCTTTTAATCAAAACACTGTTATTTGCATTCTTCTAATTCTTTTCTTTCTGTTATATACCTAACAGTTCTTAGACATAGCAAAGGCTAGTGGTCCAAATCGTTATTTTGTCAAGGTAATATACTTGAGAACACAAAAGAACCGTTCCCTTGTGTTCCCTAAAGATAATCATCTAAGCTGTACTGGTGCTGGGCACATTTTTTTATAATGTAATCAGTTAGCTCTTGATAATCACTCCACAAGTCAACAGTTAGATTATAAAACCACTCAGCATCTGTTTTTACTTTATTTTTGCTTGCTTTTGGAATTAGGCCCGGGGTATTGGGCTGCTCTTTGAGATAGTTTATCACAAAGGGATTGTTGTGATAGGCTTTTTTGGCTAGCTTGTCCAAATAATCTTTATCATCAAAACCATATTTAATATGGTATACAATTAATTCACAGAAGTTAATAAAAAAAATCAGCTTCTTCAATCCTTCCTTCATTCAGAAGCAAAGGGACTAAGAAGAAGTTAACATCAAAGTTTTCGTCTGGATTAAAAATCTACTAATTTTGACATATTTTTGTCATTTATATCATTAGTATTACTACTCTCCATCAGGTTTTCTAGATTCTTAATTAAATCATTTATACTTTCTTTCAAGTCAAAGTCTTGTTCAATATCTTCATCCATAACTGTTTTAAAAAAATCTGTAACATCTTCTTCTTCTAAGTAATAGACGCTTTTATCTGGCCACTACTTTTATAGTTACTGACTAAGCACTCGCAATGATTGAGAAAGAAGCCACCTGCTTAGGTGGCTTCCACTTGTTTGCTTCCCCGGGGCCACCACCGTTATTTGCCAAGTTTTTACCAAGGGGCCACGAGGGAACGGTTGTATTCTCCCCTTGTATTCAGCTAAATAGTCAAGGGTTTTTAGATATGGTATAATATGTATGTATATCAATGAACTAAGAGCAGGTGGTGGGTTTATGGATATCCAAGAAATCCAATCTAGCATTATAAGATCTATGAGTGAAGAAAAAATAAAAAATATAGTCACCATTTATCTTTTCGGTTCTAGGGCAAATAAAAAATATAATCCAAATAGTGACTACGATATAGCCGTATTATTAAAGGATTCAGTTCCAAAAGACATATATTTTGAAAAAAAGCTTGATTATATAGACTTCTTTACAAGTATTTTGGAGACAGATCAAGTCGATCTGCTCATACTAAATAAAGCACCTTTAGAAATTGCTTATAGAGTTTTTGCACAAGGGTGCATTTTATATGAAAACGAAAATTACAAAAAAGAAAGAGTAAGGTTTCAAGCTAAAACTTTCAGCATGTATTTTGATTTTTTGCCGGCCAAAAAAGTACTTAGCAACGGGTTAAAGAAAAGAATTAAGGAGGGCCGCTACGGTGGTGGATAAAGAACTAGTAGAAAACCGCCTTCATAGATTAGAGCTTATTTTAAAAAAGTTGAACAAAATCTCTAAAATAGAAAAAGATGATTTCAAAATTGACGAAGGACTGCAAGACCAAGCTGAAAGAAATTTGCAATTGGCTGCACAAATTTGTATTGACATTGGAAACCATATTATTTCAGACGAAGGATTTAGGCCACCTGCAGGTTATGGCGAGATTTTTCAAGTACTAAAAGAAGAAGGTATTATAGATGAAGAACTTGCAGAAACCATGAGAAAAATTGCTGGAATTAGAAATATTCTTGTCCATGATTATCTAAAAGTAGACAGCAATATAGTTTACACCACACTACAAAAACTTGTAGATTTTAAAACATTCGCTAGACTGATAGGCGAATTTATATACAATGGTGGTAACTAAAGTCACGAGCTTCTAGTATCACTTGTACAATAGAGTTAACAACTTAGATA
>CAZCIZ010000022.1:0-31883 GCA_964498995.1 uncultured Clostridia bacterium
TGCAAAATCGTCCAAATCAAAAGTTCGCTTATGGTATTTAGCAAGCAATTTAAGAAAAAGTCCAAAAGGTTTACTTATTAAACTTCGTGTACCTTCCCTACCGAGATGTAGTGTATTAATAATAAAAACTTAAAACTTATCTCCATATACTGCAGCAATAAAATAAATCAGTTACCTCAGCTTAGCTTCTACAATTTTAATTCCCTTCTTTTCTTTATCTTCAAGAAGGTTATACCATTCTTCAATGGTTTTACCCTTGACCTGTAACTTAGGATTTAGCTCCAGCATAGGTCCTAAAACGAATGCTCTCTCATGCATGTGCTTATGTGGGATCGTCAATTCTTCTGTTTCTTCTTTGTACTCCCCATACAGCAATATATCTACATCCATTGTCCTGGGTCCCCATTTGAATTCCCTGACCCGGTCTAGCTCTGTTTCTACTTCCTGGGATTTATGTAGAAGATCATAAGGTGCTAGGCTGGTTTTCAAACGGAGACATAAATTGAGAAAATTTTCTTGTTCAGTATATCCCCATGGTTCAGTTTCATATATTCTAGAAACTTTAGATATTTTGCTTTTTTCAAAACCTGCTATCAAAGACAGGGCCCGGCTTAAATTGTTCACCCTTTCTCCTACATTGGTTCCCAGAGAAAGATAAGCATCTACCAACTCATTCATATCTATCTCTCCTTATTTCAACCCCTACATGATCAAAAGCCCCGGGTATTGGGGCGCCAGGTTTTTTTATACATATAGAAGTTCCTTGAACCAGGGGAAACTCCTCCATTATCCTGCTAGAAATTCTCTCTGCTAAGGCTTCTAATAGCTTATACCTTTCCTTCTCAACGATACCCTTGATAAGCTCGTAAACCAAAGCATAGTCCACAGTTTTATTTAGGTCATCATCCCTTCCAGCCTCTTTTAGGTCACAATACAGCAAAATATCCAAAGAAAATTTTTGCCCTAGAGACTTCTCCTCCTCCATGACCCCGTGATATCCGTAAAACAAAAGCTCATCCATAATGATGGTATCTAGCTCATCGTTGTTTTCCTTCATTACGATCTCACCTCGATTTATAGCCGACTATCATCAACCTAATCGGTTTTATCTGGTTTCGCTTTTTGCTCCTTCTCTAAAGATCACATCTGTAACCTTTATTGCCCTGTAATTTTCTTTCACATCGTGAACCCTGACAATATCGACACCTTTTAATGCTCCTGCAACAGAGGTGGCCACAGTACCTTCCACCCTTTCCTTAGGGGGCAAGTCCAATATGTTCCCTATCAACCTTTTTCTAGAAGCTCCTAGCAAGATAGGATATCCAAGCTCTTTAAATTCATCCAGCCTTCTCATCACTTCCCTGCTCTGAATACCGTCCTTTCCAAAACCGATACCAGGGTCTAAGATTATCTTGTCATCTGAAATATCCCCTTCCTTTGCCAGTTCTATACTTCTTTTGAGATAATCCTTTATCACTTCAATCATATCCCTGTCATAATGGTTCCCTTCCTGGTTATGCATCAGTACCACAGGTACATCATACCTGGCCACAACATCCACCATTTTTTTATCCTTCTGCATACCCCAGATATCGTTGATCATATGTACTCCCAACTTCAAAACCTCTTCAGCAACTTCGGATTTATATGTATCCACGGAAATAGGACAGTCCAACTCCTGCAGGAGCAATTTCAAAGCAGGTAAAATCCTGTTTAGCTCCTCCTGGGCATCAATTTGAACATAGCCAGGCCGATTCGATTCTCCCCCAATATCGATTATATCGGCCCCCTCATCAACCATCCTCCTGGCATGACAGAGCGCCTCTTTTGGATCAATAAAATCACCCCCGTCAGAAAAACTATCGGGAGTAACATTAAGTATACCCATTATATATGTCTTTTCACCAAAGTTCAAAAAATTCAACCTCACCAACCCCCAAATTCAATATAGTTACATTTGATAAGACTTGATTTTTATTGCCTATACATCTTTAAGGCCTAAAGTGAGCAATAGTTATAGAGCTAAGCATCAGGTTTTTATTGCCCATACGTCCTTAAAGCCCAAAAGGGAGCAATAGTTACATTTGATAAGACTTGATTTTTATTGCCTATACATCTTGATGAGGAATCTGGGGAAATAAGGCCTAAAAACAGGATGTTTTTAGCAAATCGGACTCAGGATGTGTCCTTTGATTTGGCAGCCTTATTTCCCCAGATTCCGAATTATAGATGTATCAATAAAAATCACAAGCTTAAGCAAATGTAACTATTGCTCACTTCCTTTTACCATTAATAATCAAATCCATAACCTCTTCCCTAGCAGCTATGTCCGTTCTAAAGGCTCCCCTGATAGCTGAAGTGACTGTTTTTGAGCCGGCCTTTTTGACTCCCCTCATGGTCATGCACATGTGTTCCGCCTCTACAATGACCACTACTCCAAAAGGGCTCAAAACTTCCATGATGGTATCAGCAACATCCGTGGTCAACCTCTCCTGAAGCTGGGGCCGCCTGGATATCGTTTCCACCACTCTGGCGAGCTTGGATAGTCCTGTGAGTCTCCCACCCTTGGGCAAGTAAGCTATATGAGCCTCACCAAAAAAAGGAATCAGGTGATGTTCGCACATAGAGTAAAAAGGGATGTCCTTTACCAACACCAGTTCTTCATGGTCTTCATCCTGAAAGAAGATCTCCAGGTGTTTCTTGGCATTTACAGACATGCCGCTAAAAACCTCTTCATACATATTGGCAATCCTTTTGGGGGTATCCTTCAACCCTTCCCTGCCGGGGTCTTCCCCTATTGCTTCCAAAATATCCTTTACAGCACCGATTATCTTTTCTTTATCGATGTTAAATTCATTCGAGTCTGTTTTATCCATTTATGACTTCTCCTTTATCATAAAATTACCTCAGAATTTAAACTTAAATCTCATTTCATCTCCTAACTTCACCCCATCTTCGTAAAACACATACCCTGCAATATCCTTCAATAGTTTGGCTTCTTTCTTCTCATAAAAGCTCTTTACTTTATCATACAAAAGTTCATCTTCTTGTTTCAAAACCTTAAGAAGCCTCTTCTCCTTTGGTACCCAGATTTCTTTAATCTTAAAGTAGTATGCCAAAAGGCTTTTAAGCCAAAGGTTCGATAAGAAAAGAAATTCCAGTTCCTTTTCTTTGCTATCCTCCCATCCAGCTTGCTCCAATTTAATAATACTATCTAGTTTGGATTGAAGGTTAAATTTAAGATAGGTCAGATTTCCTTTGCTAGATTGTGGAGGCCCGCTTTCGTATGTTTGTCTGGCTAATTGAATATAATTCTCCCCCACTCCATCCGGATCGTAAACTACCTTCCCTGAGAACATCTCTTCCAACACAAATTGCACCTTCCGCCTGATCATTTCCTTAAAGATGACTTCTGGGAAGTAATTGAGGTCAAACTCAACCTCTTTTATCCTTTTAATCTGCCTCAACTGCTTGGTTTCATCTTCAGTAGTGATAATAAACAGATCCACATCATTTATTTTCTTATCTCTATCCTTATCCCTAGAAATAAAATCTATAACACCGTCTTCCCTGCTTTCGCCTTCATCCTTTTTATTATCATCGATAGCAATACCCTGGGCTTTCAAAACAACATCCCGGGAAGATCCCACGGCAATAATTGCCAGCACATCAACTTCTTTCTTTATTCTCGACAGTTCTTGGTTGATAACTTGTAATTCATCCTTCATAACAAAGCTCCTTTACTTTTCTAGTCAGGGCCCTAAAAACATCCTTCTCTGTTTTATTTTTACCAGTTCTGCTTAGGTCATCAAGGTCTACATCGTATTCGTTTTCTTCTATACCCCTTACCTTCATCATGTCGAGTAAACTATTGGTGATAAAGGCAAAACCGTATTCAAAGGCCTTTTCATATTCAATCCTTCTGCAGCTTACATCAATCCCCAGATCATTGCATGCTTCAATCACTTTATCTCTCATGACACCCGGGAGAATTCCCTGCTCAACAGAAGGGGTATGCACCTTATCTCCCCTAATAAAAAAAATATTGCTGATTGCACCTTCCAAAACATAACCCCTGGTGTTCAAAAACAACCCCTCATCAAAGCCCCTTTGTTTAGCCTTTTCCAAGGTCAAAATATTTTCTAGGTAGTTGGAAGTTTTATGATGATATACAGGGCTACTACCCCTACATACGGGGGAAAGACAAAGCCAAAACCCACGCCTGAAGTCTTCATGATTATAATTAATCTTCCTAAAAGAAAGGTTGTAACCCTCATCACATACTGTAAGCCTTAAAGCCTCTTCATCCCTGTCCTTACAGGCAATTTCTATATCTTTTTGCAGCAATGCCCTATATTCTTCCCAAAAAGAATCCCCAAAGTCCTCAGAGTCCTGAGTAGCAAGCCCTAGCTCTTCAATTGATTTAAATAATCTATTCAAATGTTCTTCCAACAACAGACCTTTGCCATCAATGACCTTGATAGTTTCAAACAGCCCCTTACCAAACTTTGTCAGGGAACTATTAAAGGTTACTTTTTCTATTCTCCTGTTCATAATCGTATTGTCCCCTTAATGCCTTTTTGATCGAGCCAGCTTTTTTAAATGTTTCCTCATACTCTTCGCTGACATCGCTATCCCATACAATTCCTCCACCTACCTGGAAATATACCCTACTGCCTTTTTTAACCATGGTCCTGATAGCTATATTCAGGTCCAAAGAGCCTTCAAAGCCAATATATCCGATAGAGCCCGTATATACATTTCTCTGAGTGGGTTCTACTTCATCGATAATCTCCATGGCTCTTATTTTCGGCGCCCCAGTAATTGAACCTCCAGGAAAGGTAGCCTTGATCAAGTCGATGGCATCCTTGTCCTCTTTGAGCCTGCCAACAACAGTAGCCACCAGATGGTGAACATTTGCATATTCCTCTAATTTGAAAAGTTCCGGCACCCTTACCGTACCCGTCTTTGACACCCGACCGATGTCATTTCTTTCTAAGTCGACGATCATCAACAACTCCGCCCTGTCTTTTTCACTGTTATATAGCTCCTCCCGGTAATATCGATCTTCTTCAGGTGTTCGTCCCCGAGGCCTTGTTCCTTTGATAGGCCTTGTTTCTATTTTGTCGCCCCTTAACTGGATAAATCTCTCTGGAGAATTCGATAGAATATCTACATCTTCAAAGTTCAAAAAAGCCCCGAAAGGAGCCGGGCTTACCCGCCTCAGATCCCGGTAAAGCTCATAACTTGTCATGGGAACATCACCTTCAAAGCGTTGAGTCAAGTTGGCCTGGTAAATGTCACCAGCTTCAATGTAATCCTTTATCTTCTCTAGGGTAGAGTAATATTCTTCCCTGGTAAAGTTTGATTTCAAATTTACAGGGGGAAAGTCCCTTTCCTCATAACAAATCGGATCTACACCCTCTAATTCAGCTGATTCGACTTTACTGCGGACATTTTTAACCAAGCTTTCTTCCCTGCTAAAGTTTAGCCCGGGAGTAGCTACATAAGTTTTTCTCATAAGGTTATCTACCACAATCACCCAATCGTACAGGCCAAAATAGATGTCTGGGATCTTAATATCATCCACCGCCGTCCGGGGGAGTTTTGTCTCAATATAATGACAGGCATCATAAGAAATATATCCTACTGCTCCCCCAACGAAAGGAAGATCTGTATTGTTTTTACCTTTATATTGAATTAATTTTTGTCTCAGTTCTTCAAACAGATCCTCATTAGAATCCTTACCCTTGACGATTTCGAAGGGCTCAGCACCGATAAAGCTGTACCTGCCAAGTCTATTTTCATCCAAAGAACTATCTAAAATATAGCTGTGGTCTAAGTCCTTGAAGAGGGTAAAAATCTCATAAGGTTCCAGGCCTGTCTTAATCTCTTCAATCATTGTTTATTCTCCTATCTCGAATTTTTGAATACATTCCGTTACTCACTGCCAATGATCCTACCTTTATTCAAAAAATTATCCAATAGCTCGTGTCCTTCCTCCGTCAACACAGCTTCTGGATGGAACTGCACCCCTTCCAAAAAAAGCTCTTCATGTTTAATCCCCATAATTTCACCTTCACTTGTTTCTGCAGTGATCTCCAGCTCTTGAGGGAGAGTTTCCCTGTCAACAACCAGAGAATGATACCTGGTAACATTGAGAGGGTCTTTCAAGTTTTCAAACACCCCTCTCCCATCATGCCAGACGGGATGTACCTTGCCGTGCACAGGTTCTAGGCCTTTTATAACTTTTCCTCCCAGGACATGGGCAATGGTCTGATGTCCCAGGCAAATTCCCAAGATAGGTATAACACCTTTAAAATGAGCCACCACATCACAGGATACCCCCGCTTCCAAAGGTGTGCAGGGACCAGGCGATATCACTATAAATTCCGGATCTAGTTCTTCAATCTCCTCTATCTCTACCTCATCATTTCTCTTTACCAGCACTAGAGACCCTAATTCTTCCAGGTACTGAACGAGATTATAGGTGAAAGAATCATAATTATCTATCATCAACAGCAAGCCTACCACCCCACTCTAGTATAAATCTTATAAATCCCTTTTATTTTTATCTTCTACTGTTAATATACTTTATCAAATTTAATTTACCTTCCATCATTATAAATTAACAAAAATATATTGACAACATCAATATTTTTCTGTTCGTTGCGCTTTTATTCTCCCTTTGACATTGAATCAACCCTTTATATTATCAAAATTAGAGGAAAAAAGCCCAATTAAGTAGAATAAGTACCCATGCTAATGCTAACTTTTCCGGTAATTATTTTATTATAAGAAGGGAAGGGTCAAGCTTTGAATATCAACATCGGAATCATCGATTACGGGATGGGTAATCTCAGGAATGTCAAAAATGCATTAAAATTTCTAGGGATAAACTCATATATCTCCAGGGATACCAGGGAGTTAAATAAGGCAGATGGCTTGATACTTCCAGGTGTAGGTGCTTTTTATGATGCCATGCAAAACCTAGAGAAGTTGGAAATGGATAAGTTCGTTGTCGAGCAGGTCAAAAACAACACCCCACTACTGGGAATCTGCCTGGGAATGCAGGTATTATTTAGCGAAGGTCATGAGGTTAAGTTTTATCAGGGCCTTTCCCTTTTAGAAGGAAGGGTGGTCAGGTTTACCCGAGGACTCAAGATACCTCACATGGGTTGGAATAAACTGCAATTTCACTTTGATAACAGAAATAAAGGGGATTTTTCTTCGGATATTCAACTTTTTGATCAAAAGTCAAAGCTTTTAAGAAACATACCTTTAGGTACCTTTGTCTACTTTGTACATTCTTACTACGTCAGTGAATGCCAGGGTGAACATGTTATAGCAACTGCAGAATACGGCAGGGTTTTTCCCGCTGTAGTAGAAAAAGGAAATATCCTTGGAACTCAGTTTCACCCGGAAAAAAGTGGTGATCTTGGACTTAAAATATTGAACAATTATGCAAATTTTGTTAGAGAGGTGAAATCTAATGTTGACTAAAAGAATCATCCCCTGTCTGGATGTAAAGGATGGCAGGGTGGTAAAAGGTGTTAACTTTGTAAATTTATCAGACGCTGGTGATCCTGTAGACATAGCAAGAGTTTACAACAAGATTGGCGCAGATGAACTTGCTTTTTTGGACATTACCGCTTCCTATGAAAACAGAGATCTCATCCTGGATATAGTGGAAAAAACTGCAGAACAAGTATTCATCCCCCTCACCGTGGGAGGCGGGATTAAAGACGTAGAAGATTTTAGGAATGCTCTTTTAGCAGGGGCAGATAAGGTATCAATAAACTCCGCCGCTATCAACAATCCACCAATAATTACAGAATGTGCCCGCCTGTTTGGATCCCAGGCCGTGGTGGTGGCTATCGATGCCAAAAAGACAGAGGATTCAGGTTATGATGTATATATAAAAGGTGGAAGAGAGAACACAGGTATGGAAGCAATCAACTGGGCAAAAAAGGCAGAAAGCCTTGGTGCCGGGGAGATTCTACTGACCAGCATGGACAGAGATGGCACCAAAATTGGCTATGATTTGGAACTCACA
Source organism: uncultured Clostridia bacterium (assembly GCA_964498995.1). Classification (GTDB taxonomy): domain Bacteria; phylum Bacillota; class Natranaerobiia; order Natranaerobiales; family Natranaerofabaceae; genus Natranaerofaba. The sequence goes on from CAZCIZ010000022.1 coordinate 8,057, forward strand.
AAAAAAGTAAGTGAAGCAGTGAATATCCCCGTAATCGCTTCAGGAGGAGCGGGCTCTTTAGAAGATTTTTATGATGCATTTGTCACCGGTAAAGCTGATGCTGCCCTAGCCGCCTCTTTATTTCATTATCAGGAAGTAGATCTACGAGAACTAAAGCAGTATCTACATGGGAAAGATATCCCCATCAGACTATAGTTAAACGATAACAGCTTTCCAAGGTTATATAGAAAAAATTTGGGATAAAGCATTAATTTTAAGCCGGTTTTATGATCTTGTTCTCCATTTTATAAGAATTTAAAACCAACATTAGACTTTTTGCACCAGAATCAAGAATATATCAACAACAAAATATAACAGAGTCTTGATTTGTTTGAAAATTTAATCTAGTATTAATATTAGTTCTTTTTTGTGAAAGGTTGAACGATGGATCATTCCCTAGTATAATAATAATTGAAAGAGGAAAGATAAAAGTAATGCAGTATTAAAAGAGGTGAGAACAATGATCAGCAGAGACATAAACGAAATTCTAGGTCAAGAACTACCTACCTACTCCAACAATGACAAACAAAGCCAGAGGTTAAGCGTTTCAAACTCCGCACAGACAACAAAAGGAACCGTAAACTTCGACGGTCCATTAAATAGAGAAGATTTAGAAAAGCTGGGCATGGATGATAGCTTGAATAATTTCAGACCAGCAAATTCCCAGTACGAAGCTTTGTTAGGTATCAGCGAAATGCCTGATGCCCTGGTATTTGTTTCATACCATGAAGATACGATTATAGGTTATATAGCATTTCATAAACCTGAATTTCCAAGGTGGGCCAAGGCCGCTGAGAATGAACTGCCTGAGTTAATAGAATTAGGCGGCATTGAAGTTTCTGATAAATGGTGGGGTTATGGAGTTGGAAAGGCCATGCTAGAATGGACTTTCAACAATTACGATTTTGAAAGTAACATCGTAATTAGCCTGGAAACTTGCTACAACTGGAGAAGCAGAGACCCTCGAGTATCAATATGGGAGTACAGAGAAATGCTCAAGAATGTACTAGGCCATGTGGGTTTTGTTCCCAAGACTACTGATGATCCAGAAGTCCTTGAACATCCAGCTAATATGCTGACAGCCAGAATTGGCAGTAAGGTGAGCGAAAATGCAAGAGAAAAATTTGAAAGTCTACTTAAATTGGGAAGGCAACAAAAAGAATATCATTAGAATAAATTGAGATAAAAGGTAATAATGATAAGCATTTCCTAAGAGCTAGCCAATATGAGTTAACCCCTTGAGATACATTTTTACAACCCCTTTCTCCCCTTAGGGAACACTAAGAGCAGCCGATTTGGCTGCTCTTAGTGTTTTAAATTATTACCTGTTAAATGAATCATAAATCCTTCTTACATCCTCTTCTTCCAAAATCTGATCGAGCCTGTCCGCCCCACTACCCTCTTCATCATAAAATCCATCCAAGTATGGACCAAGATCCAAATTACCCTTTAAATTATGTTCATCTGCAAAAACATTTTCTGCCAAAAATTCTTCCAGGGGCATTGCTTCACCTTCATCAAGATAATAATTGAGAATTGCATTCTTTACACTACTTATTTGAACTTTCTTGGCTTCGTCTTCCGCCCGGGTAATAACCCCAACGGCATTTGGGACAATAATCGTCACCAATATCCCTATAATTGCTATAACAGCAAGCATTTCTATTAGTGTAAACCCTTTGTTATTATGATATAGCTTAGATATTCATCCATAACTAAAAAACAGACTCTCCACTCTCCTTTCCCCTTATTGTTTTTTAAAAAACTTTCCATTGATTATTAATTCCAATTTTAATCGCCATCATGCTTGCGAGCATGCTTGTGAGCATGGTCACTTATTTAATAAAAAATATATTTATCCATAACCCATTAATATTTTCTAAGACAAGAAAATTATACCATTGTTTTCGTCGCAAGTCAATCAAAACATTTTCATAAACACCTTTATATTTTTTAAGGCGCTTTTAGCTGTCTCTGAAGAAATACCTGCCTTGTTGCCAGTATATATTCTTATTATAACTAACATCGGTTTTAGGAAAATCTTTTCTATAATGTCCTCCCCTGGTTTCCTTTCTCAGTTCAGCTGATTTGATGCAGATTTCCAGCAAGCTAGATGCCATTTCTATACTTATCAGCTTCTTCAATTTATCTATAGAGTCCAGGTCAATTGTCTCTTCTTTGTCAAGAGATTCAGGAGGTAAGATCTTTTTTCTATACAGCTCCAGCTTTTCAAAGGATTTTGCCAGGCTTCTTTCAGTCCTAATGGGATTTAGACCCTGCCAGTAAAGCTCCTTTAGCTCATCTAAAAATTCCCTGTAATCAATATCGGCTAAGGTTGGAGGTAAGTTAAACCTTCCATCAATAAACAGTGATAAAATAGGATTTTTAAATGATATTTCCTCATCTTTTTCAAATAAATATCCGATATTATCGCCTGCATAATGGGACATTTTTTCTCCAGCTTCGAGTCCAAACATAGCCGCCTCGGTGAGGGCATTACCTCCCATTCTATCTGCCCCGTGGAGGCCTCCCGCCACTTCTCCTGCAGCAAATAGGCCTTCAATTCCCGTGTTCAGGTTGGAATCAATAGAGATACCCCCTACAGTAAAATGTGCAGTTGGCCCAACTCTAAAAGGCTGTTGAGTAAAGTCAAAATTATATCTATCATAGAGAGGTTTGGAATTGACACCTTGCCAGTCCTTTTCCTCACATGTAGTCAAGTCCATCCATACTTGTTCTTTTTTCCATTCTTTCTCAAGAGCAACGGATAAACTTCCCCTTTTAGAGATGGTAGCACTATTTATATCCCAACCCTTACCAAGATGTTTTTTGATCAAGTCCTCACCAGAGTCGTTGTAAAGTAAAGCTGTAGTTGGATAGCGGGGCGGAGCAATAAATGCAGGAAGCCCTTCTTCCCTAAAACCAAGAGGATAAAACTGCACAAATTCCAAGTCTCTCAAGGCACAACCGGCCCTATATCCTAGAATCAAGCCTTCACCCATCATGGAACCAGGGTTATCGGTATTGATAAAAGCCCCTGCAAATCCTCCAGTAGCTAGCAAAAGAACTCTGCTTCTAAATAAGATAAGCTCTCCATTTTTGTCCAAAGCCAATAGACCACCACATTTATTCTCCTTTTCTACCAGTTCTAGGGGCAGGTAATCTGAAAAAAAATCAATATTCTCTTCTTCCATAGACTTATATACTATTTTCTCCATCAAGTTTGCCCCTGGGAGAGGTTTTTCACCGTCAGCCACCATATAACCCATATCATGAGGGGAAAAATTAAGGTTCAGTTCTTCTCTCAAGCATTCCAAAGTTTCCGGGGCTTTTTCAACCATTTTTTCTAATAATTCCCGGTCATTTATATGTTCTCCCGTCTGTAAGGTCTTCTCAAGATGCTCTTTTTCGGTCATTTTTGTCCCAGAAACGCTAAATCTTCCCATAGAATAAGCAGTACTTGACTCTCTTCCCGGCTTTTTCTTGGATATTACAGCCACTTTTTGTCCTTCCCTGGCAGATTTAGTTGCTGCGACCAGCCCGGCTAGTCCACCTCCAACAACTACTAGAGGATAGGAAAGGGTTTTTAATTCCTTCATGCTGAAGGTAGTGGTTTTCATTCTCAGCCCCCCTTGAAAATAATTTAAATCTAAATTATAATAATAATCCCCAAACATACAACAGTAAAAAACCTGCTATCATTATATAAAGTCCAAACAGCCCATTCCATAGTACACCAACCCTAAAAGGCGCTTTATGGACGAGTTCCGCTGTAACCAAGGTTGCTGCAGAAAATGGCGAGACCAAAAGGGCAACTCCACCTCCCAGTAAAAAAGAAAAGGCGACCCAGCTTTCCGGCATTCCGTGAGCTACGGCTGCAAGACTCTCACCGAATACCGCAATTGAAATCACCGGGTGAACGCCAAGAATTGCAAAAATAACGATCAAAAATGATAGTATCATGAGAAAGAAAGCTTCTCCAGTGGTGTTGATTATATTCCCTAAATAATCGGCCACTTCATCCCCTGCATATCCCGTTGCGCTGGCAAAATAGCCTGCACTTATAAATAAAGCAAACTGCTGATTAAAGCCCGGTATGGTGTCTACAACATAATTTTTAAAACTTTCAAGATACACTTTGCCCTTGCCTATGAATGCACTCCATAAAGGAGCAAAAAACACCGAAGTCAAAATCACAATGTAGATCATTGTATAATCTACCAAAATACTGTCTAGTGTGACAAGTAGAACAATCAAAAATATTAGAATTATAACCAGGTTTCTAATAGCCTTAAAGTCTTTTTTTCGTTCCTCGGCAGATTCATTGCCGGGATTTAACTGTTTAATCTCTTCTTTATTCCAGTAATGAGGAAGATCCATCAATAAATCCAACCCTATTCCAAAAAAGCTAAGTATAATCCCGATTGGAAAAATGCTTATCCAGCTTGCCTTTGACATTTCCAGGGACATGGCCATGAGTGGAGAGGTAGGAGTCCACAGAAGCGCCAAAAATAGCCCTCGTTTTATGGAAATGGCCAAAAACTTTTCAGGATCATCTGATAACCTGGCAACGGCTTTCTCAATAGTATAATAAACCACAGGCACACATGCCACAACAATTGACATCCCGATGAGATACGCAATCATGGTTGTCGTTATGTAAAGGATCCCTTCTCCCTTGACCTCCCTGTTTACAACCCTTTTCACTGCCTCGGAATAACCTCCCAGTTCCATAGGGAAACCTAAAAATCTAACCACTGAGACTAAAGTAAAAACATATACCATCCCCCGGACAGACTCCAAATAATCAGCCGTACCAACCCCCTGGCTGTATAATATCAGGGTCCCAAATCCGAGGAAAAAAAAGGACAATCCAAGGGCAACCCCTTTTACCTTTGGGATGGACAAGATAAGAGCTATAAGAACCAGCCAGGAGTTAAATACTAGCAAATCCTCAACTAAAAAAGCTCCCACCATATAACTTATCATTACACCAACATATAATATCATGTAAACCCATTTGCTATATCGCTGAAGTTGCATAGCTCCTAACCCTTTCCATTTTAGATCTATAAACAAAATACAAATACTTACAAATAAGCTTGTTACACCACCCTAACCCAGTATAATCGACCGTTTCTTGCTTCAGCTTTTACATAACCATCCCGCTCCAGGTGACTCATATAAGAGAGAATTGTATTTTGAAGTAAAAAATAAAGGCTCCCATTGGGTGGGTTTAAATTTCTCTGTATAAAGATATGATCATAGACCTCAAAAATTTCCCTGGGACTCTCCAGAAATTCCAGGATCTCATTTTCCAGTTCCAAAATAATCTTCCGGTTCAAATCAACCTTCTCAAGCATCTCATCCCTAGACAGGGGATCTCCATGAGAAGGAACGTAAATCTTGTAGTCGGTCTTTTCCAGGTAATCCAAGGTTTTAAGTTCCTTTTTTATACACTTGTGAAAAGGAATCTTGTGTTTAGCCATTCTCCTAGGACAAAAAAGGCTATCGGCGATGAAAAAAACATCGCCATAAGAGATTCCCACCTGACCCAAGGTATGACCGGATAAATCTTCAAGGCAAAATTTCAAGCCAAATTTTTCATGTTCCCCAAGTTCCAAAACTTCATCTACAGGTGTGGGTTTGTCCACCATCAGGTACTGATTTTGTAAAAAGCTAAAAGGATAAATTCCATGGGAAGTTCCCATAGGTCCCAAAATCGGATATTTTATCATGGCTTCTTCCTGAAAAGGAGCAAAAATCTTTACTCCCCTTTCATGCAGATACCTATGACCTCCAAAATGGTCGGCATGAGAATGGGTAGTAAGTACTCCCACAATTTCTATTCCTTTTTTTTTAGCAAAGTTTAAGATTTTTTTTACAGTCGACTCCCTGTGACTATCAATCAAAAGTCCTACCTTGTCTTTTGTTATCAACCCAACGGTTGTTTCTCCGGGATATATGTATACCCTATCTGTGATTTTTTTCATGGTAGTGCTTACCCTCCCGGCTAAGGTTAATTTTTTCTCTTCAACTCCTGTTTCTTTTAAATAGTCTGCCAAAGAACTTAAAACGTTTTGACAGGGCTTTTAAGCCGTCATTTTCTGCTAGCTCCATATAACGGCTCCTGGTCTTGTTCACTCCTGGAGCCAGAATGACTCCAAACCTGGTTTTGTCATCATGTATTGGGGCTTGTAAAACTTTTCGCTCTCCATTTTCCCTTTCAATATCCAATCTCAAGTGTGGTTGTCCTGAATATAACATGGTACGAAAGTCCTCTTCTGTTGACACAGGGAAGTGATTAATGAGATGGATTCTATCACCGGGTTTCAAGCCCATGTTACTTGCGATCCCATCTGGATAAATGTCAAGAATCTTTATTCCCTTATTATTGTCATAATAGATGGGTTCCCTGGAAAATTCCTTGCTTTTACCTTTTATTATCATAATTTCATGTCCTACCGGTGACAACAGGGCGCTTAGCCAAGCCAGGGGTAAGTAAAATGCAGCTGCCAGGGCCACCCCCAATAGTACTATACTATACAGAGCAAGATTCTTCCCAGCTTCCTTGCTTTTTTGCCCAGGAGGTGTGGACACGGAGATGTCCCCATAACCCAAAACTGCCACGACTGGAAACATGGCAAGGCCCCCGGCCATTTCTTCCAAGCCGGAGCCAAAAATAGGCCACCACTCCGGCATGGAAATGGCTGTTTCCGCTGCCTGGGCTCCATTCTCTCCAGGTGGTTGAGAGATGAGGCCGACAAAGGGTAAAGGCCAAAATTTTTGTAGGCTAAAACCGCCTACAATTCCTTTTGTCTCATGCTTTACATAGAGGGGACTCGATCCAATGGCCCCGCTAAATAATATCAAAACAGCTTCTGTCAAGTGCAATATTGCAATCAGGGAAATAAGCCCGGGAACGTTGATTGCCATCAGCCCCTGTAAGAAGCTGATCTCATTTAATACGGGCCAAACATTTGATAACGCCGACAAACTAAGGCTCAACAAGCCAACAATACCCCCGCCATATGCAAAACACATATAGCGAGGGTGTATAAGCATCATCAATATAACAAAGGGCAGGACATAAACTACTCCGACAGCCATCAGATTTATCCCCAATATGATTATGATAAAACTCGCCATTATACCTGCCAAAAACCCGAAACCCGTTGAAATCAAGGTCTGACGCAGGGGATTATTCTTAGCTGTTCCAAAGAGTTCCCTTTCCCTTTTTACCATTTTGTTGTACTGGCTAAAGACGAGTAACATTATAATCCAAAACAAAAAGTGAATTAAATACATAGGATAAGTCTGTAATATCCACTTAGCAATCATACCAAGGGGAAGCTCTTCCATTAACCGTCAACCTTTCCTGCCAGTATTTCTAAGGCTTCATCCAAAAATTCATCGTCTTCCTTTTCTTCCCTTTCTAGGCGATTTTGCAGTTCCATAATCACTCTATTGGTTGCTACACCATCCTGAGTTATTCCCTCATTCGCCTGAAATTTCTTCACGGCTTCTTCAGTTTGCGAGTCAAAGTCACCATCTATTTCACCTTCATAGTAATCTAAGAATTCAAGCATACTCTGGAGTGTTTTTACCATCTCACTGTCATCTCCATAGGATAGCTCTTCAGTAATTGGTTCTTCACCGGTCATCAACTTTCTATGGGGTGCATCTATTTTTACATCGGGTGTTAGTCCCTGTTCGTGGATATCCCTCCCGTCAGGAGTTTGATACCTGGCCATAGTATACCTAAGGCCCCCGCCATGATTCAGATGAATGACATTTTGTACCGAAGCTTTCCCAAAAGTCTCAGTCCCTACAATTGTAGCTGCATCGGTGTCCTGTAAGGCTCCGGCCAGGATTTCAGAAGCACTAGCACTTACTTCATTAACAAGAACCACCATGGGTATGTCTATATTGTTTCCCTCGGATTCGTAGGTTTTTAGTTTTTCTTCGCGCCCCATGACATGAACTATAGGCCCTTCAGGGACAAGCATTTCCCCTACTTCAATTGCTGCATCTAACAGACCACCAGGATTATTCCTCAAATCAATGACCATGCCCTTAGCGTCATTATCTTTCATTAGAGCTAGAGTTTCATCCAGCTCTCCAGCCGTTGTGCCGGTAAAGTTTTTGATATTTATATAGCCATAACCACCGTCTAGTATATCATGTTCAACCGAAGTCATCTCAATTTCTTTTCTTTCAATATTAAATGAATGCTCTTCTACCTCTTCAAAGGTTATTTCCCGTTCTATTTTAATTTCAACTTCTGAGCCTTCTTCTCCTCTTATCCTGTTAACAACCTCGTCTAGGTCCTTACCTACTACACTCTCTCCATCCACCTCGATGATCTTATCACCTGAGTCCAACCCGACTTCTTCACCTGGGGTACCGGCTATGGGAGCAAGAACCCTGACATATTCATCATCCTGATAGACTTCTATCCCAATACCACTGTAACTTCCTTCTGTTTGAATCATCATGCTTTCAAGGTCTGTAGGAGTCATATAACCCGTCTGAGGATCTTCCAATTTTTCCAACATCCCATCCATGGCCCCTTCTATCAACTCTTGCCGATTTACTTCCTCATAATAATCATCTTCCAAAACATCGAGAATCTCCGCAATTATATCGATATCTTCAGCACTGTTTGAGTTTATTTCACCAGGACCTGCAATTCCTCCAATATTCACGTTGCCAAAGACCAATTTGGTAGCACCAAAGGTGATTACATTTGTTAATACCAGGGCCACCAATACTATGATTATATTCCTTGCTTTCATATTTATTCACCACCTAAAATCCTCTTATATATATTTATTAATAAACTGCTGAAATAAAACCGGCTTTTTACTCAAAAGCCGGTGATTTTACGATTTCGTATATTGTAACATACATAACAGCACTATTGCATTATTGTTTTATTATTGCAAATAATCCATAGGATCCGTATGCTGTCCACCCACCAAAACTTCGAAGTGAAGATGAGGTCCGGTAGCTGTGCCTGTAGCTCCTATTCTGGCTATAGTCTCTCCCCTAGCGACTTCATCCCCTTCAGAAACCAGGTTTTGGCTATTATGAGCATATAAGGTAGAATAATTCTCACCATGATCAACAATCACAAGATTTCCATAACCACCCCTAGAGCCCGATTCTACAACAATACCACTATCGACGGCATAAATCCCTGTCCCCTGGGGTGCACCTATATCAACCCCGGTATGAAATCTTTCTACATTGTAGATAGGGTGTATCCTATTACCATAAGGAGAAGTGATATTGCTGGTATTTGTGTTAGCAACCGGCCATTCCACAGGAACAGATAGGCCATCTCCTTCACTTTGAAGCTTTTCAAGCATCTCCTCGATCTCTGCTGCTTCCTGCTGCTTTTGTTCTAATCTTTGTTCATATTCATCTATTTCCTGCTCTAATTGAGAAAGCAGTTGTCTTTGCTCTATGGATCTCTGTTCAATGGTATCCCTAGCATCCTCTGCTTCGGCATGCAAAGTTCTCAAATTTTCTTCCTGCTCTTCTAACTCTTCTTTTTGGGCTAGGACTATATCTCTTTTTTCTTCGACTTCTTCAATGAGTTCTACATCTTTGTCCACTATTTTGTTTATGTAATTAAATCTTGACAAGAAATCTATAAAACTACTAGCTTCAAATAAAACTTCTAGATAACTAATATTACCATTTTGATAGCTAGCTTTCAACCTATCTGATAAAAAATCTTCTTTTTCCTCAAGTTCAGCTTCCCTTTCATTTAACTCCTCAGTAGTTTCTTCAATCTTTTCTTCAGTAATTTCAATATCGCTTTCTATGGCAACCAATTCATTTTCCGCTGTTTCTAGTTCCCTGTTGGTCTGCATAAGCCTATCTCGGGTGGTATTCTTTTCTTGTTTTGCCTCGTCTAGGTCCTCTTCTAATCCACCTCTACGCTCTTCAATACCCTCTAGCTCTTGCTTTTTTTCTTCGATTTCACTGGAATTATCTCCAGCACTAATTGGTACGATGGTAAGCAAAAGCATTGCCAAAATCAGCAGCCACAAACCTATGTTTCTATCATAACGTATTCTCACCCTCAATTTTGCTACTCCCCTTCCAACGTTGTTTTATACTTTTAAGTACTTCCTGATAGAAATAATACTACCCAAGGCTCCCAGTAAGGTGCCCAGCAAGATCAAAAACATGTCCATTTGAGCCAAGGCTGCTTCAGGGCTTGCAAGGGTCAAAAAGCCCGAACCGCTAAAAGCAATTTCGCTAAGGTAAGAGTAACCGTATCTTAAGAGGATCACGGGGATTACAGACCCGATAAATCCGAGGATCAAACCTTCAAGCAAAAATGGCCACCTGATAAACCAATTTTTCGCCCCAACCATTTTCATAATACTTATTTCTTCCTTGCGGGCAAAGACAGTCAGCTTGATGGTATTTCCAATCAAGAAAGTCGCCGTTACAGCAAGGGCTCCCATAAAAACATAAGCTCCCACTCTGATCCAGCCTGTCACTTCAAAAATGGTATCTACAACTTCCCGGCCATAATCAACCATTTCCACACCGGACATGGTTTTAAGTTCTTCGGCTACTTTAGGAACATCCTCAGGATCCCCAGTACTAACTTCAAATAGATGGGGCAAAGGATTATTCTCTGGATTTTCCTTGTATCCGGCGACAGCACTTTTTCCCAGTTGGGATTCCATCCTATGAAGCCCCTCTTCTTTGCAAACAAATCTAACCTCTTCCACCCCGGACGTCCTGATTATATTCCTCCTAAGCTCGTCCACGGTTTCATCATCGGCTTCATTTTCGACCCATACGGCTATTTCCACCTGAGATCTAATTTCTTCTGTAATATGATTCACATTGTAATTCACTAGCATAAAAGTGCCTAGTAAAAACAAGGTAATGGTAACCACGCTTACCGAAGCAATGCTCATCCAACCGTTTCTATATATACTTTTAAAAGCTTCAGCAAAATAATACCCCCAGTTCCTAGGCCTCATGGCGATATCCACCCTCCGCATCATCTCTAATTACTTCACCATCAAAGAGCTCCACAACACGTCTTCTAGCAAAATTGACTAACTCCTTGTCGTGGGTAGCCATAACCATAGTAGTACCTTGTATATTTACCTCCAAAAGAATATCCAGTATTTCCCTGGAGGTTCTGGGGTCCAAGTTTCCAGTAGGCTCATCTGCAAATATTATAGATGGCTGATTTATAATAGCTCTTGCAATACCTACCCTTTGTTTCTCTCCACCAGATAACTCCGAAACCAATTGATTCTTTTTTCCTTCTAGCTCCACTTTCCTCAATATCTTGGGAACCCTGTTCTTGATTGTCTTCTTGGTAGATTCGATCGCCCTCATAGCGAAGGCTATATTGTCAAAAACCGTTCTATTATCCAATAATTTATAATCTTGAAAAACTATCCCCAAATTTCTTCTATACGTTGGAAGGTGTCTTCTTTTCATCTTTTTAAGGTTTTTACCGTTGACTATCAACTGACCTGCTGTAGGCAGTTCTTCCCTGTATAACAATTTCATCATGGTAGACTTCCCAGCGCCACTTTCTCCAACTAAAAATATGAACTCACCTTTACCTATAGAGAGGCTAACATTGTTAAGAGCCCTGATCTTTTTTTTATACACTTTGCTTAATGCTTTCATCTCAATCAAATCTAGGACACTCTCCTTATATTTATCCTGGCTTCATTGTTTGACAATATTTGGTATCACAAAGGGGCGTACCTTGAAATTCTACTCAATTTCCCTTTCTCACTATCTTTATATATGTCTTCGACAGTTATTTCAAAATTCCTCTATTTTTTTCGAGATTATTTAAAAAATCAGTTATTTTCATTACTGGTTAGTTATTAAAATATAAACTCCCCGAACACAACCTTTCGTGTTCGGGGAGTAATACGGTTAAGTATGACGGACAGGAATTGAACCTGTACGGTGCTGTTTCGTCTGACCTGCCGGGCTCCATCACCTTGTAGTATACAATTTAGACTTCAGGGACTACCAACCGCTACACCCGGTCACTAAGGCCAACACCTCACGCGTAGCGTCTCACCTTTCCGCCACCGCCATACTTTATCTCCTTATATATTGTAACATAAAATAAACCTAAAATTCAAAAAATATTTGCTGGTTTAATAAAATTTTTTTGGTTGGGAATTATAAGTAAAAAGGATTTATTAAGGACAGAAATATAGGAGGAGGTGCAAAATATGGACGTAACATTTAAGACAATTGTGGTGAAATTTATCATGACCATTGCTTTTGCAGGTATCGCATTCGTATTATTGGAGGGAAATGCTTGGGAATGGGTTTTTCTAGTAGGCGTGATAGCAACCATTATCAATTATGCCGTAGGAGACATGTTCATATTGCCAAAGTATGAAAAAATACCTGCAGCCATAGCCGATGGCGTAATCGCTTTATTAATAGCGGTTATAGTAAGCTTTGTTACACCAGTGTTTATCATAAGCGCAGTATCAGTAATCTTGTTCGGAGTTCTAGTAGCAGCAGGAGAATACTTCTTCCACCAGTATCTTAAAACTTCCGACAAGATATTTGAAAGCTAAAGGTACACGAAGTTTAATCGTAAACACTTGAATTTTATTGATACATCTAAGATTCGCAATGGGGATTCTATCCCTTGCGAATCAAGATGTATTAGCAATAAAATCCAAAAAGTTTACTTAATTAAACTTCGTGTACCTTTCCTGTCTCCTAATACTGCAGCAGTGAAATAAATCAGTTATTTTTATTTAATCTGTATCTCTTTGCTTTTTTTCCTTAACATGATCAAAGACAAAATACAGAGCGAAAAAGAAAAGTGCGAGTCCTATCCAGACTCGGTCGATAGGAGCTGGTCATACCCCAGCAGGGGCCCTAAGCATGTTGATAAGATAATCTACTGAAGTCCCGACAAAAATCAAGATCCCGATAGCCAGGCTTCCATTTCCCATATAGCTTAAAACCTTTGAGCTCAAGCCAAATCACTCCTCAAACCCTTTTATTTTTTTAGCTTTTCTAACAATATCTTCGGGTTTCAGGCCGTATTTTTCAAGCAAATCATCTCCAGAGCCCGACTCTCCAAAGATATCTTCTACCCCTACCTTGAAGACGGGCACAGGATAAGTCTCCGATAAAAATTCGGCTACAGCACTTCCAAGTCCACCAATAATACTGTGCTCTTCACAGGTCACCACAGCCTTGGTTTTCTTAACAGAATTAAGTATGGTCTCCTTGTCTAGTGGTTTAATAGTATGTAGATCTATTACTTCACAGCTCATTCCTTCCTCAGCTAGAGTCTCTCGCGCTTCCAAAGCATGAGCGACCTGGTGACCACAGGCAATTATGGTTAAATCTTCACCTTTTTTCAACACCTGCCCCTTTCCTATTTCAATTTCAAGCTCAGGGTCATTTTCATCATATATAAGAGGCACCCCGGGTCTTCCCAATCTAATATAGTAGGGTCCATGATTATCATATGCGCTATGTATAATCTTTTTCGCAGAGACAGCATCACAAGGACAGACAACGGTCATATTTGGAAGAACTCTCATCAAGGCAATATCCTCCAACATCTGATGAGAAGCTCCATCTTCTCCCACGGTAATACCTGAATGGGTTGCAGCTATTTTAACGTTCTGACGAGGATAACAGATGGAGTTTCGCACCTGATCATAGGCCCTTCCGGCTGCAAATACGGCAAAGGTACTGGCGAAAGGAGTTTTTCCGCTAGCAGCAAGGCCTGCTGCAGTACTCATCATATCAGCTTCAGAGACCCCCATATTAAAAAACCTGTCGGGAAACCTAGCGGCAAAATCAGCCGTCTTTGTGGATTTAGACAAATCAGCGTCTAGGACCACTACATCTTCATGCTTCTCCCCCAACTCTAACAGTGCCTCACCATAAGCTTTTCTTGTGGCAACCTTTTCTACCATCATTCTTCGCCCCCTTTTACAGCTTTGCCAGCAGCCTCTAGTTCTTCTAATGCTTTCTCAAGTTCTTCGTCACTTGGTCCTTTTCCGTGCCAGCCGACATCATTTTCCATGAAAGAAACACCCTTACCTTTAATCGTATTAGCCACAATCATGGTAGGCTTTTTCTCGACTTTTTCCCCTTCTCTTAAAGCTGAATATATCTCCTCGATATTATGCCCATCTATCTCTATAACATGCCAGCCAAAAGCTTTCCACTTTTCATTTATTGGAGTTGGGTCCATGACTTTTTCCACATCACCATCGATTTGAAGCCCATTATAATCCAAGATACCGATGAGATTGTCCAGTTCATAATGAGATGCGGTCATAGCAGCCTCCCAGATCTGGCCTTCTTGAATTTCACCATCGCCTAATATTGCTACAACCTTGAGGTCTCTTTTATCAAGTTTTGCAGCAAGGGCCATTCCATTAGCAGCGGAAAGACCCTGACCCAAAGAGCCTGTGGTCATTTCAACCCCAGGGGTTTTCGTCATATCAGGGTGCCCCTGTAGGATTGAACCCACCTGCCTGAGGGTACTCAGCTTTTCTAGTCCAAAAAAACCCTTTAGGGCTAGAGCTGCATAGACAGCCGGGATAGCGTGTCCTTTACTAAGGACCAATCTATCCCTTCCAGGATCTTCTGGGTTATCTGGGTCTAGCTGGAGATAATGAAAATAAAGAACTGAAAGTATCTCCCCCAGAGACATGGAACCACCGGTATGTCCAGAACCGGCTTTATTAAGCATTTTAACTATCTCTTTTCGGATTTCCCTGGCTTTTTCCTCTAATTTAGGTACGCTATCTTTTATCTCTGCCATTTTTACTAGCACCTCCCATAAGGTCTCTTTCCGTACCAAAACCCTACAATTAACTTGATCCTTTAACTTGGCCCTTCCTCTTTCATCATCTGCTTCAGGTAGGTCCAGATAAAAGGATCTAGGTCTCCGTTCATAACCTTATCAACATTTGGTTCCTCGTACCCGGTCCTGTGATCCTTGATCAATTTAAAAGGATGAAAGGTATAGGACCTAATCTGACTGCCCCAGGCTATTTCCTTTTTTTCTTCCCTTATCTTTTCCATTTCTTTTTCCTTTTCCTCCTGGTACATGGCAGCAAGTTTACTTCGCAGAATTTTAAAAGCCTGATCTTTATTTTTATGTTGAGACCGCTGATTCTGACACTGAACCACTATTCCAGTAGGTAGATGAGTTAATCTGACTGCTGAATCCGTGGTATTGACATGTTGGCCTCCAGAGCCACTAGCCCTAAAGGTATCCATCTTGACTTCATCCGGCTTGATATCCACTTCCACATCATCTTCAACCTCAGGCACAACATCGACGGAAGCAAAGGAAGTATGCCTTCTTCCGGAAGAATCAAAGGGAGACACCCTGACAAGTCTATGGACTCCCCTTTCAGCTTTCAAATATCCAAAAGCATATCTCCCCTTGACCAGCATGGTAACACTTTTAATGCCGGCATCATCTCCAGGCAACAGGTCCATGGTTTCAACCTGGTAGCCTTTGTGTTCTGCAAACCGGCTGTACATCCTTAGAAGCATTTCCACCCAATCCTGACTTTCTGTCCCTCCAGCCCCGGCATGTAAGGTCAAGTAGGCATTTTTAGTATCATGAGGATCAGAAAGCATATTTTTAAGAGTTAATTTATGCAGTTCCTTTTCAAAATTTTTCAATGCCTGAATCACTTCTTTAAAGCCAGCTTCTTCTTCCTCTATTAATTCCAATATTACTGAGATTTCTTCTCGCTTTTCTTCCAGGCTTTCTAAAACCTCAATTTTTTCCTTCAGCCTGTTCCTCTCTTCCATTGCCTCTTTGGCCAGGTTCTGATTGTCCCAGAACCCTTCTTCCGTCATCTTTCTTTCCAGTAGTTCTATCCTAGCTGACATTTTATCAGGGTCAAAGATAGACCCTCATTTCTTCCAGTTCCTCACAAAGCTCTTGAAACTTGGTTTTAGCTTCTCCAACATTCTCCACATTTTCTAAGCTTCCTAAATCCATAGGCATATCTAGAACCTCCATTTATCGCTAAATTAATTGATTGATCGATCACCTCTAACTTGTTTCAACCGCTACCGGTTAAAAAAAATTCTAGGACTATTTAGGACTATAAGGTGGTTAAAAAGTTAGGTCTTATTAGGTTGTTAAGCCGGCTTTCCACAACACTTCTTATACTTAGAACCACTACCGCAAGGACAGGGCTCATTACGACCTACTTTCCTCTCTTTTCTTACCACAGTAACCGGCTTTGATGGTTGATCTGATCTAGCCTGGGCCTTAGAACCTTCGCCTTCAGAAACTGCTCCTCCACCTGCCGCAGAGACTCCATGTTGTGCTTCCCCATGTCCAGAAGTACCTTCTACCCTGGCAACATTCCTGCGTTCAGGCTTTTCTTTGATCTGTACCCTCTGGATAAGTCTGACCGCTTCCTCCCGGATAGCAGCAACCATATTCTGAAATGCATCATAACCTTCATACTTGTATTCCATCAAAGGATCCTTTTGCCCGTAGGCCCTGAGGCCAATCCCCTGGCGAAGTTCATCCATGGCATCAAGGTGATCCATCCACTTGGAATCCACCGTACGAAGTAAAACCAGCTTTTCTAACTGCCTCATACTTTCTTCGCCAAGTTCTTCTTCCCTCTGTCTATAATGGTTCATAGCCTCTTCCATGAAATAATCCTTCAATGCCTGTTGCGCTTCACCCGGTTCAAGATCTCCGGTTATTTCTTTTACCTTCTCAAGGCTTCCCTGCTCACCCACAAGAAAGCTCTGCCTAGCAAATTTCATCAGGGCTTCTAAATCCCATTCTTCAGGATATATTTCTTCTGATGCATATCTTTCGATTGCATCATCTATTACATCTGAAAACATATCCTTGACGATCTGGTCGAGATTTTCACCTTTAAGCACCTGACGCCGCTGTTCATAGATCACCTTTCTTTGTTCATCCATGACATCGTCAAATTGCAGAAGCTGTTTTCGGATATTGAAGTTTCTGCCTTCGACCTTTTTCTGAGCGTTTTCTATTGCCCTAGAAATCATGGGATGATCTATCACTTGATCATCCTCCATGCCGATCTTTTCCATGATATCCCCGAGATTATCGGCAAAAAGCCGCATCAAATCATCTTCTAAAGAAACATAAAACTGGCTTGAGCCAGGATCTCCTTGACGGCCGGAACGTCCTCGAAGCTGATTGTCTACCCTTCTACTTTCATGTCGTTCAGTACCTATTACATGTAAACCTCCTAGCTCTGTCACGCCTTCTTCTAGCACTATATCAGTACCCCTACCTGCCATATTGGTGGCAATGGTTACCGTTCCTCTTTCACCAGCCTTTTTGATGATTTCTGCTTCTCTTTCATGGTGCTTAGCATTTAAAACCTGGTGGTTTACACCTTTTTTCTTGAGCATTTTGGAAAGCCGCTCGGATTTCTCAATGGAGACAGTACCAACCAGGGCCGGCTGACCTCTGTTGTAAAGCTCAACAATATCTTCAACCACTGCCTCAAACTTGGCGTCTTCGCTTTTAAACACCTTATCAGGATAGGATTCTCTATTCAGGGGCTTATTGGTAGGGATAACAACTACGTCCATGCTGTATATCTCCCTGAATTCATCTTCTTCAGTGGCAGCAGTTCCTGTCATTCCGCCAAGCTTGTTGTACATCCTGAAAAAGTTCTGAAAGGTTATGCTGGCAAGGGTTTGGCTTTCTTTGTCGATAGGAACATTCTCCTTTGCTTCTATTGCTTGGTGAAGCCCATCACTGTAGCGCCTGCCATGCATCATCCTCCCGGTAAACTGATCTACGATAACCACCTGACCGTCTTGGACCACATAATCCTCATCTTTTTTCATTAAAACAAGTGCTTTAAGGGCCTGGTTCAAATGGTGAGATAATTCCATATTTGAGTTGTCAAAGAGGTTATCCACCCCGAGAAACTTTTCCGCCTTTTCTACTCCCTGATCTGTCAACATAACACTTTGGGCTTTCTCATCCACGGTATAATCTTCTTCTACTTTCAAGTTGGGAACAAAGCGGGACATCTTGGTGTACAGTTCCTTGGGTTTTTCGGCAGAACCCGAGATTATAAGAGGAGTCCTGGCCTCATCTATCAAAATACTGTCCACCTCGTCTAGGATGGCAAAGTTTAGCTCGCCTTGGACGAGATTTTTTTCATACAATGCCATGTTGTCCCGGAGATAATCAAACCCGAATTCGTTGTTGGTACCATAGGTTATATCGCAGTCATAAGCTTCCTTTCGCTCGGCAGAGTCCAGATCATTTTTGATAACTCCTACGGTCAGTCCCAAAAACCTGTAAACTTCACCCATCCACTCGGCATCCCTGGTAGCAAGGTAGTCATTGACTGTGATGATGTGAACACCCTTTTCCTCCAAAGCATTTAGATAAGCAGGAAGGGTGGCAACCAAGGTCTTACCTTCACCTGTCTTCATCTCAGCAATCCTACCCTGATGAAGGACAACTCCACCCATAAGCTGTACATCAAAATGACGCATACCCAAGGTGCGCTGACTCGTCTCTCTCACCACAGCAAAAGCCTCGCTCAACAAATCGTCCAAGGTCTCGCCTCTACTTAGGCGCTCTTTGAATTCTGCTGTTTTTGCCTTAAGTTCAGTATCAGATAGGTTTTGGATTTCAGGTTCAAAGGCATTTATCTCCTCCACGTATTTTCTCAGCTTTTTAATCTGTTTTTCGTTAGGATCACCTATAATCTTATAGATCACATCTTTTAGGGCCATTTCAACATTCCCCCCATTTATAAGAATTAAGCCCTATCTATGTCCAGCTATGATTTTTCAACTGCATTTTCAGTTAAATTCTTCTGATTTCCTTACAGGTAATAAACAATCAAAGGGTACATAGATCTTACATTTTATCATAATTCTTATTTGTTAGCATCTTTGATTTTAACACTTTAGCCGGTTTAAAACAAGTAGCCCAAAAACCATGGTTGTTACGTATTTTCCCCAATCACAGGGCATCTTAATAATTTTATTAAAGCTAGTTAAACCTGCTTTTTATTAGTTTCTGATAGATAAGTTTATCACTCGGTAAATCAAATCTTTTTTTAAACTTTGCAGGAAAGATTTTAATATTCAAAGAATATCTATTAAATAGTTTTTGAAAAAGGTTTGAAGAAGGGAGGAATGATAATGGAAGAGTTAACTATCGGTGATATTAAGGTCAATTGGTTAAAGGAAGGAGTAACCCAAGTTGATGGCGGGGGTATGTTTGGAGTTGTACCTAAACCTATTTGGAGCAAAAGATATCCCGTGGATGAAAAAAACAGGATCCCCCTCCGTTGTGATCCTATCCTAATCCAAGCGGAGGATAAAAACATATTGATAGAAGCCGGGGTTGGCAGGGGAAAATTAAATGAAAAGCAGGTTAAGATTTTTGGACTTGTAGAGGATGGTCGTCTAGATAACCATCTTTATGCTCTTGGATTAGAAAGAGAAGATATTGACATCCTTTGTGCCACGCACATGCACTTTGACCATTTCACAGGAATAAGTCTTTATGATGGCGAAGAACTTTACTCCGCATTTCCTAAGGCCACAATTTACGCATCTGAGCTCGAATGGGAGGAGATGTTAAATCCCACTAAAAGAAGCAGAAATAGTTACTGGAAAAAGAACTGGGAACCCATCCAGGACCAAGTAGTCACTTTTAAAAGCGAAATAGAAGTTTATCCAGGCATTAAAATGATACATACCGGCGGACACTGTCAGGGCCATTCCATTGTAACCATTGAAAGCAAAGGAGAAAAAGCTATAAATTTTGGCGATCTAATGCCTACCCACGCCCACCAAAACCCCTTATGGGTGCTAGCATATGACGATTATCCCATGGATTCCATCAAGGTAAAAGATGAGTGGCTTAATAAGGTGTTAGAAGAAGGCTGGTGGGTGATATTTTATCATGATGCAGTTTATAGAGCAGCTAAATTTGATGGGGAAGGTAATATAGAAGAAAAAATAGATTTTAGGGAGGAAGATTAGTACGAAAATACACTTTAATTTCACTGCTGCAGTATATTCCGATATTTAAAAGTTTTTATTGATACATCTAAGAATGGGGTACACGAAGTTTAATCGTAAACACTTGTGTTTTATTGATAGATTGCTTGCTAAATACCAACGCTCACAAGCATTTGCAAAATCGTCCAAATCAAAAGTTCGCTTATGGTATTTAGCAAGCAATTTAAGAAAAAGTCCAAAAGGTTTACTCTTTAAACTTCAGGAACTTTGTATGGCTTCAGATGTAAGGTTTCTCAGTTTATATCTTGGTTGAGATAGCAAGGTGTATCACATTCCGAGCAGGACATCTTTTCCACTTTCAGGGGTTGTTCTTGTTTTATTTCTTTTATCAAGGCGATGGTATTTTCTACCTGGGTTTTATCACCTTCCAGCAAGAATCCACATGCACCTTCACTACCTTCGACACCTCCGGAAGCAACATGATAAGCGCCAACACCTGTCAATACACTGAAAGCTTCAACTTCAGAAACAACAGTACTGGTAGATATACATATCATGCCACACTTCTTACCGATGGAATAATCAATTTCCTTTATCCCAAGCTTTCCGGCTACTTTAGGGACTGAAGGGATCAGCTTTTCCCGTCCTACAGGAGTGATAATATCCACACCTCTGGCGGCCAGGAGGGGATATGTACTGACTGTACCTCCCATTTGATTAGCCATGTAAATTCCGACGTTATTATCGTTATCTACAGCATTAGCGCCTTTGATAAAAACATCGTCACTGTCAAAATCCTTCACCGTTTCCTGCAAATCCTTCACATGAGCAGCCTGACCACTTTCATCAATCAACACCGGGGTTAGTCTGTTATCCTTGGCATTAATACATTGGACCCCTTCGTTAATCATACCTGCAATAAATTTCTCCCTTGTCTTAAGGGGAGCACCGGTGAGCTCTTCGAGGACATAGATATTGGTTGTCCCAAGGGATATTAACACCTTGTGTTCATTCAAGACTTTTCTATCTTCTAAAATTTTTTTAACACCTTTTGCAATCAGCCTTTTCGATTCATGGGGCAGCAAGGTTACCAGGGCTTTCTTTTGTAAATCCAACCAGACCAACTCCTTTACATTTTTTGAACTCAAGTTTAAGTTTTAGATCCCTCGAAAACATCCTCAACAAGGGAATACATACCACCGGAGACAAGGGAGTGCCCCCCGAGCAAAACTGGCACTTTGGCTTTTGCAGCCCTTTTGGTAAAAGCCCTAACGAAGTCAGATTGTATTTTTTCGGGGACATATAGATCCGAATAAAACCTGTCAGCGGTAATATCACCAGCTCCAAAGTGATGAAATATCACTCTAGAATCCATAATCACCGCCCGGCCCAAGCTTTCTAAATGATCAAAAAATCTATCGATCCCAACTTCCTCGATGAAATACCCTAAGATTGACTTCACTTCCTTAGCTTCCACCCTACCCATGGCTTTCATGCCCCGTTCTTCTGAAAACACCCTTAATCTAACCTTAATATTCTCATTGATATAAGCCATTATAGATCCAGATACCCTGCCTATTAAAACCACATCTTCATAATGACCTGACAATACATCTTTTGTTTTTACAAACCTGTTCCAACCTCTCTCTATTATCTCTCTTTCATCTTGGGAAAGCCTTTCTAATACCTTCTCAACTCTCTTCTTTGTCCCTGGATGATTAAGAAGGAAAAAAATCTCGGTAGGTGTATCAATATCGAATAAGACCCCGGCAGAAAAGGGGACTAGGTCGAATTTAAGACCCACATCATAC
This sequence comes from uncultured Clostridia bacterium, assembly GCA_964498995.1. Lineage (GTDB taxonomy): Bacteria > Bacillota > Natranaerobiia > Natranaerobiales > Natranaerofabaceae > Natranaerofaba. The sequence goes on from CAZCIZ010000022.1 coordinate 29,947, forward strand.
CTTAACCCCATCACCAGGGCATTATCAGATTCCGGTGGTTCCATCAGGTTCACTGCAGAGGCAGGAGTGAAGGCAACCACATCTCCCGATTGAGGATTGTTGGAATAAACAAGAGAATCCTCCTCTATGACTCTCTTACAAATATGAGAGATTTCAGCTCTAGACAATAAGGGAGTAGCTCCACCACCGCAGATAAGAACTTTCTCCAATTTGTTCTCATTTATTATCCTTTTAAGGGTTTCACCATAGTGAAATGTTTTTGATAGACGGCCCTTTGCTTCAGTTAAATCATCCCCACGGGTGTAGTTATGGTTATGGAAATCTTTTGATTTATGGTCAGGTCCTTGCTCTCGAGTATCAATTAAAAAAAGCTTGTCCCTGTATTCCCTGTGCGCTCTGACAAATTCTTGCAACCTGTCATAATCGGTGATTACAGTAACGCTGTTGATCTCTTCCGTAGCCAAAAGCATTTCAATCTGATCTAAAGAAGTCTCATGCCTTATATCCAATATTAGTTTTTCAGGCCAGGACCCTGAACACTCTCCCCCTTCAAAAACGAGGGCATGGACAAACTCAGAGCTTTTGCCACCTGTTAGTTCAGTTGACCTATAGTCTTTATTCATTAGTCACTATCCCCTTTCAAACTTTGCAATTACCATTACAAGGTGTCACAAGGTGTCACTTTGAATTACTCATGATTAAAAACATTATCTTCAAGCCACTGTTTTTCAGGGGGGGATATCAAAAAACGGGTCCTATCGGACCCGTTCATTGTAAGCTGAATTAATTCCAGTCAAAGCCGATTAAAATTCTGGCTCAATCTGACCATAGTTTCCATCCTTGCGTTTATATACCACATTTACTTCTTCAGTATCTGCATTCATAAATACATAAAAACCGTGTCCCAAAAGATCCATCTGCATCACTGCTTCTTCGGGGCTCATAGGCTTGATGGCAAATCTCTTGGTCCTGACAATCTTAGGATATTCCTCATCTTCATCCTCTTCTGAGACAAAACTTTCTGGATCCAAGACCTTATGCCCGCTCTGACGAAGTTTTCTATTTATCCTGGTCTTGTATTTTTTGACCTGGCGTTCAAGTTTATCTTGAACACTGTCAACTGAGGCGTACATGTCACCTGTGCCTTCCTCGGCTCTTAGTATTATCCCGCCGTTCAAAAACATTGTGACCTCGACGATATGGGTGTCCTTGACAACACTCATGGTCACATTTGCCTGGGGAGGTTTAGAAAAATACCTGTCTAGTTTACCGAGACGCTTTTTGGCATGTTCCTTTAAAGCATTTGTTACATCCATGTTTTTTCCGACAATCTCTAGTTCCATAATAATCACTCCTCTTCTCTGGAGTTTCTATAATTATCCTTATACGTATTATATTCATTATCAAAACAAAAAATCCTGCCACAATAATTATAAAGGCAAAATAAAAAACCCCCAAATCCCATAATTTGGTTTGGGGGGAGGTTTTAGTTGTTATATTATACTTGTTCACAATTAAAGTCTATAATTTAACAACATTAGCCGCTTGAGGACCTTTTTCGCCCTCTACAATATCGAATTCAACATCTTGACCTTCCTCGAGGCTTTTGAACCCTTCTTCCTCAATTGCACTGAAGTGCACAAAAACATCATCTCCGTCTTCTCTCTCAATAAAACCATAGCCTTTCTCGGGGCTAAACCACTTAACCTTTCCTTTCATTTAAAACATTACCTCCTAAAATTTTGTTCCAAGCTTGCAAATTAAAGCTTGCCTTATTTTTATTATACCTCAACTTAATAATATTATCAAATAAATTTACTAACCAGTAATGAAAATAACTGATTTATTTTATTGCAGCAATATATGGAGATATGTTTTAAAATTTTATTATTAATACATTACATCTAGGCAGGGAAGGTACACGAAGTTTAATAAGT
>CAZCIZ010000023.1:0-30196 GCA_964498995.1 uncultured Clostridia bacterium
GTTTTAAGTTTTTATTATTAATACATCTTGGAGAGGAGCCAGGAAAGGTAATGCCTAAAAACAGGATGTTTTTAGCAAATTGGCACAGGATGTGCCTTTAATTTGGAAGCATTACCTTTCCTGGCGACGATTCTTAGATGTATTAATAAAAACTTTTTAGTATCGGAATATACTGCAGCAATAAAATTAAAGTTTATTTTCTTACTAAGCTATATCAATAACCCAATTCTCGTAGGTTTTCTAGGCTCAAGCCTGAATTGCTTTCATCTTGGACCTCCTCTTTTTTACCCAAAAGTTTTTCCACGTATTTTGCAATTATATCCACTTCTAAGTTCACTTCATCCCCTTTATTCGCGCTTCCTAAAATAGTCTGATCAGCCGAATGAGGGATTAGTCCAATGCTAAACCATTCTTCTTCTACATCGATTATAGTGAGGCTTACTCCATCAATTGCTATTGATCCTTTTTCCACCATATACCTTGACAGAGCTTTAGAAACATTAAATGTATAAATCAGAGCCTGGTGATCTTTTTTTTTCTCAACCAAAGTACCTACTCCATCAATATGACCGGTGACCAGGTGACCTCCCATTCGCTTTGTAGGAGTCATGGCTCTTTCTAGGTTTATTTTACTGCCGGGTTTTAAATTTCTTAAATTGGTCTTTTTTACAGTTTCGGGCATCACATCTGCTGTAAAGGAATTTTGATCAAATTCTGTAACGGTTAAACAAACACCATTAGTTGCTATGCTGTCACCTAGCTCTAAATCTTCAATAACTTTTTCGGCTTTTATCTTGAGTTTAGTCATCTCACCGTGACTCTTAAGTGACTGCATTTTGCCTATTTCTTCAACTATTCCAGTAAACATCTAATTTCACCCCTTCAGCTAACTGATTTCAAAAAGACTTTTCCCCGGGATAACCGGTTATTTTGATATTGTCTTCAAAGTTTTCCATCTCAACCTCCTCCAGGTTAAGTGCTTCATTTATTTTTTCCGGTCCCATCCCACCTACAGGGGAAAGAGCATCACTGCCACCTATCACGACATTTCCAAGATAACAAATAAATTTATCTACAAGCCTGTTTTCTAGAAGCTGGCCGTGAAGTCCGGCCCCTCCTTCTGCCAAAACACTGTCATATTTAAGTTCTCCCAAAATATTAAATAGTTCAAATAGGTCCCCTGCTTTAATTATTTTAATCCCATTCTTTTTTAATAGGTCTAACTTCTCAACCTGAGCCTCAAAAGCTTCAGTGTTGGTAACGAGGATTGTAGGAACATCACCGGCAGTTTGAGCTAATCTGGAGTTTAGTGGAAGTTTTAATCCGCTGTCCAAAATTACTCTAGTGGGATCGTGAAAAGAAAATTCCGGATGACGACAGGTTAAAATCGGGTCATCTTCTAATACCGTATTTATCCCAACCATGATGCAAGAAGTCCTAGCCCTCAAATGGTGTACATCCCTCCTAGCTTTTTCATTGGTTATCCACTTGGAATCCCCAGTTCTGGTAGCTATTTTGCCATCTAAGCTCATGGCCCATTTAGCAATCACGAAAGGTCTTTTTTCAGTAATATATTTCACAAATACTTCATTTAATTTTCTCGCTTCTTGTTCCCTGATTCCTGTTTCCACTTTTATCCCTGCATGTTTTAGTTTTTTAATACCTTTACCCCGGACATTCTCATTGGGGTCCTCCATGGCAATTACCACTTTTTCAAGCTTTGACTCAATAACATTGTCTACGCAGGGCGGGGTTTTGCCGTGATGGGAACAGGGCTCTAAGGTAACATACATGGTAGCATTTTCGGCATTTTTTCCAGCAGCTCTCAAAGCTTCTACCTCAGCATGGGGACCGCCGTATTGGCTATGATATCCTTCTCCCTGGATCAGGCCACCCTTTACTATAACGGCACCAACCAGGGGGTTGGGATTGGTCTTGCCCCAGCCTTTATAAGCCAGCTTCAATGCCCTATCCATATAGTACTCGTGATAGCACTCGTGCTTATTTCTATCCCTTCTCAAACCCTTTTCACCACCAAACTAAAAAAGCCCCCTTAAACCTACAGGAGGGCCTGTTAGACATATTTTTTTGGTAAGCTGGAAGGTGTCTTTCTCTATCTATTAATAGAATAATAGAATAATAGAAATCCTCCGCTTAACAAAACCCTCTCCCATCCAGACTATCACTGTCGGCTCCGGAATACTACCGGATCAACCAATAACTGGCTCGCGGGCTCTACCGCCGGTCGGGAATTTCACCCTGCCCTGAAGGTTTTCAAAAAGTATTGTACCCCAAATCGATGATTTTGTAAAGCTCCTATTCTTCAATCCTGGCTTGAAGGTCTTAGAGTAGGGAATAAAATCACGTCCCTGATTGAAGTCGAATCTGTCAGAAACATAACCAGTCTATCTATACCTATCCCCAGACCTCCCGTTGGCGGCATCCCATATTCAAGGGCCTCGATGAAATCCTCATCCATCATGTGGGCTTCTTCATCCCCTGCATCTCTCTTCAAGGCCTGGAGCTCAAACCTTTCTTTTTGATCAACGGGATCATTCAATTCGCTAAAAGCATTAGCCACTTCACTTCCCCAGACAAAACCTTCAAATCTATAAGTAAGCCTAGGATTAGCTTCAATCTTTTTGGCCAGGGGAGATACTTCTATAGGATAATCCATGATAAAAGTCGGCTGGATCAGTTTATCCTCAACCTTTGCTTCAAATATTTCATTTAAAAGCTCACCCCAAGTTTCTTTACCTTCCACTTCAAGCCCTAGTCTTTCTGCGCTATCCCTGGCTTCTTGGTCCGTATCTATTTCATTAAAATCAAAACCCGTTTCTTTTTTGACAGCTTCTATCATGGTCATTCTAGGCCAGGGAGGGGTAAAGTCCAGGGTATGCCCCTGATATTCCACTTTCGCCCTGCCAAAAACCTCTAATATCACATTGTAAATCATATCCTCGGTTAACTCCATCATGTCACGATAATCCTTATATGCTTCATATAGTTCTATAGAAGTAAATTCGGGATTGTGCTTGGTGGAAATGCCTTCATTTCGAAAAATCCGACCAATTTCATAAACTTTGTCAAAGCCGCCCACAATAAGTCTTTTCAGGTGAAGCTCTGTGGCAATTCTCATGTAAAGGTTCATTTCAAGGGCATTATGATAAGTCTTAAATGGCCTAGCATTAGCACCTCCAGTAATGGTGTGCAAAATGGGCGTTTCTACTTCCAAGAAATCCTGATCATTTAAATAATTCCTTATTCCTTGAATGACCTTACTTCTAATTTTAAATGTATCCCTTACTTCCGGATTAACGATCAGATCCAAATATCTCTTCCTATACCGAAGTTCGACATCCTTAAGGCCGTGCCATTTTTCAGGAAGAGGACGCAAGGACTTTGATAGCAGGGTAAACTCCTTGACCTCTATAGTTATTTCACCTTTCCTAGTTTTAAACAAATTTCCTTCCAGTCCTATTGTATCGCCAATATCCAATTCTTTATAAAGCTCATATTTTTCTTCTCCTACATTATCAACCCTGGTATATATCTGTATCAATCCCAGCTTATCCTGTAGAGAAGCAAAACCAGCTTTTCCATGGCCTCTCTTAGCCATTATTCTCCCAGCAAGCTTGACCTTTTCACCTTCCATACTTTCATAATCCGCTTTAATCTCCTCAGAAAAATGTGTAGGCTCATATTTTTCTGCATAAGGCGGTATGTTTTGGCTTGTTAATTTTTCCATTTTATCTTTTCTAACCTTTATCAGCTCGTTTAAATTGTCTTCTGTCATATTTTGCACTCCTTCCCTATACTATTGTTGTCTGTGTAGAACGTAGTACAATAGAAAATTGAAAGCCCGGAATGGTTAATTCCGGGAATCAGTCGTTTTTAACATCAATTATTTTGTATTTTATTTTCCCATCGGGAACTTCAACCTCTATTTCTTCCCCAACTTGTTTGCCCAGTACAGCTTTACCTACTGGAGATTCGTTAGAGATCTTGTTCTCAGTGGGATTGGATTCAGCATAACCTACTATAGTATACTCTAGATTTTCATCGAATTCAAAATCTTTTAGAATCACCGTATTTCCTACGCCTACCGTTTTTGAGTCACTATTGTCTTTTTCTATTATCTTGGCATTTTTGAGCATTTTCTCCAAAGTTATTATTCTTCCCTCAATAAAAGCCTGCTCATTTTTGGCATCATCATACTCGCTGTTCTCGCTTATATCACCAAAATCAATTGCCGTCTTTATCCTTTCTGCAACTTCTTTTCTCCTAACGGTTTTCAAATGCTCTAGCTCCTGTTCTAATTTCAAAAGTCCGTCCCGGGTAAGAATAACTTCCTTACTACTTTCCATTAAAATTTCTCCTCTCTTTCTTGATAATAGAGTATTTTAAACTAACGAATCCTTTATTCCTCAATTAATTATATGCAATTTTAGTTTTTAATTTACCAGGTAAGAAATTAAATATTTTTTCAAGTCAATTTTCCTATACACCTCTTATCCTTAGGCCCTAGTAGCTTAAGATCCCGACCGGTTACTTATATTTCTAATAGGGCTTATTCTCATTTTTCCTTTTGCAAATTTTGCTACATTTTAAACTACCCGAGGACTTTTGTCAACTAAATTTATAAACGCCGCCAGGTCACAAATATTTCCTTAACGGCTAAAATATAGCTTCATCTACAATTACAAAGTTAAATCATGCCTCTTTTATCATTTTCCTTCTTTTTTCTGCATTTTTTTTAATATTTTCTAACTCCTCTGAAGCTAATTCCCTCTCGAAACTTCTAAAGCCAGCTAGTTTAAACCCGTGCTTATAAGCCAGGTTATTTATTTCATCTATTTGTTTCAAGGTCAGATCTCTTCCCAAAGTAAAAGACTCGAACCTGCCCTCCAAAGCCAAAATCATGGTTTCGGCCATACACGCATATGCCGTTCCCGGTGGAAACCCGAAGTTAAAATTAAAATTCACTTCCCCCGGAACTTCAACCACTCCTCCTTCTATGACCAAAACATCATCTCGTGAGTTGGCCACTTTCCAGGAGACATCTCTAGGCCTTGCCACATCGCAGACTATTGCTCCAGGTTTTAACTCTGACCCGTCAATCACAGATTCGACAGATCCCGTAACCGTTATAACAATATCGGCTTCAGAAACCGACTTCTTTACCTTTTTGGAAATGCTAACTGCTAATCCGCTATCATTTAAAATTTTTTCGGCGACATTATGAAGTCTTTTAAGGTCTCTTCCTACAACTGTCAAAAACCTCACTTCTCTAGCCAGGTATTGTGCAGTAACCGAACCAATAGAACCCCCACCACCAACTATACATATTTTAGCATTCTTGTAGTCATATCCCATTTGATCGCTTGCTTTTTTTACACCTTCTATAGCTGTTGCCACAGTATAACTGTTTCCAGTAGTCACAGGAATATCCAGGTTTTTAGCCACCGTTATACCCGCATCACCTACAACAGCAGTTAAAGCTCCTAAACCCACAATTTTTGCCCCGTGTTTTTCCGCTACCTTCCCTGCCTGGATAATTTTTCTTAAAACATAATCAGTAGGTAGATCCATCATCTGGTCTCCTGAAAGGGGGCATGCCACAAAAGAACCATTAACCTCGTTGTGTGGAGACTTAACCCCAGTTATCTCTGAAACTTTAAAGGGAGGGACTATCCTTGCTATTTTTTCTAGTATGGGGTTGGGCAGTTTTTCCACCAGGGGAAATTTCCTGGCAAAATCCCTTGGCGTAATAGGGTGAATTATAAAAGAAAATCTATCCATTTATGATGCCCCTTTCAATTTCTATAGTCTTTTTCTTTGTTGAGCAGAATCACATTAGGGGAAAAATTCAGTTTATCAAGGGCTGTTTCATATTCTTCCCTGGTCATTTCCCTGTCTTTCCCATTAATAGCAACTAAAAGGGCTTCTACAACATTGGTCCCAAAAGCTCTATCACCAATCATTGGGGTAGTTGTCACTATCTTCTTTACACCTTTTTCTTTCAAAGCAGTTTGATCCTCGGTGGTAACGGTATTCGTAATAATAATTTTATCTGTCAAGGTTTCGGGTATGTACTTGTTGATATAATGAAAATCCCCGGCTATCACATGGGCCCAGTGATAATATTTTTCGAACTTATTTACAGATTTGAGTTGTTTTTCCCCAGTAGGATACAATTTATCAAAGGACATGTTTCTCACCAGGGGAAAAATTAGCTTTGCCAGGGCATTAAGGGTCTTTAATGACCTGATGGGAATAGGAATCCCCAGGCTAAAGATCAAATCCCCATATATGATATCACATTTATATTCACTGATACTCTCTGCCATTCCAAATCTATCCAGGGCACAAACCAGTAAAACCCTCGTATTTTGATCAAATAACCTGTGTTCTTTGTTTATTTCTTTTATGATTCGCCTCTCCAAAGTATTTTTCAAACCGCTTCCATCCAGAATTGGGGTTTTTTTAGCACATTTAACTATCTCTTCAGCCTCCTTGATCATGTACCGATTTTCCCCAGAAACCAGGTACAGATCCATCCCCCCCAGGCCAAAAGCATCTACTTCACCATCCAACTCTGAAATCAATTCTTTCATTTTTTCCATGTCACCATCAGTACCTATCCTCTCAATTAAGAATTCTTCCTCCAAAAATCTATGTTTAACCTTATTATCTCTCTTCTTTGACCCCAGGCTTATACTAACAATCCTTTTCAAAATTTTTCCCTCCTGAATTAACTCTTTACTAGGTTAGCTTATTTAGCACACTTTTGAACTTATCCGGGCACAAATATACATCTTCTTGAATAGGTGATTCACCAATGGAGATTTCCACTACATCCTTACCTAGCAAAGCTTCTATGAGCCTTATCCTGTAATCCGAACCGATAACCACGACGATGTCAAAACTTCTTACTTCTCTACATATTTCCATTATATGGTTTAAAAGGGTCTCCCCGCTAATAGCTTTAACATAATCCCATCTTTGCCTTTCTGTCATTAAAAAGATATAATCTACCCCGTATTGCTGACATATATCTTTTAGCTCTTCCTTATTTAATAAAGGAAAACCTATCACTGCAATACTACCACCTTTTCTAATCTCCCCTAATTTTTCAATTTTAGAAATAAAAGTGCGCTCTATTCCTATCTTGTTAGAAATTTCTTTCTGACTATATCCTTTTTGTCTCAACTTTAAAACTTCATGTAAAATCATCTCAATTTTTTTATAACTAACCAGTTTTTCGCCAATCCTAACCAGATCCATAAATATACTTACTCTCCAATCCAATCCTGCAAAATTATGTACACACATTGTGCAACCTCATTTTAGTTTATTTTATTATTGCAGTCAAACTTACATGAGAACACAAAAAGACCCGGGATCAAATAGGTCCCGGGTCCTTGCTTCAAGTCTTATATTATACCGCTGCAATATCCTTGATATTTTCCCATTTACCACAGCGGCCACCCCACCTGGCAAGAAGGGTACCTTCGGCTTTAATATTAACTATTTCACAAATATTGGGGCAGCCATCACATTCGAAACTAGAAGCTTCATACTTTACATCACCAGCTTCAAAACCTCTAAAGTTTGTTTCACCTGAATCAGCCACCTGATCCTTTGCCAATAAAGCTCCTCCAATAGCACCCATAACGTCAAAATTTTTAGGTATTGTAACTTCTTGTTCAAGGGCCTCTTCAAAAGCATGTTGGATACCTTTGTTTGCAGCAACACCACCCTGAAATACAACAGGGCCTAAAATCTCTTTTCCTTTACCCACATTGTTCAGGTAATTTCTAACTAAAGCCTGGCACAGTCCCCGGACTATATCCTTATTTTCGTGTCCCATCTGCTGCTTATGGATCATATCCGATTCTGCAAAGACTGAGCATCTTCCGGCTATCCTTACAGGGTGTTGGGATTCTAAAGCCAGATCCCCAAAGCTTTCAATAGGCGCACCTAGTCTAGAAGCCTGATGATCTAGGAAAGAACCTGTCCCAGCTGCACAAACGGTGTTCATGGCAAAATCTACCACTATCCCTTGTCTAAGAATAATTATTTTTGAATCCTGACCCCCGATCTCAAGAACAGTCTGGACATCAGGAACCTGGTGAGATGCAGCTACAGCATGAGCAGTTATCTCATTTTTAACAGTATCGGCTCCTACTATCACCCCTGTCAATACCCTGGCACTACCTGTCGTGCCAACACCGCATATTTCGACATCATCACCTATGTTCGCTTCAGTTTCCTTAAGTCCCATTTGCACAGCCTTTATGGGCTCACCCCTGGTCCTCATGTATTTGGAAAAAAGCACTTCTCCTTGTGAATCAGTGACTACAAAATTCGTACTTACAGAACCCACATCTACTCCTAAGTACCCCTTTTTCAATTTATCCAGCCTCCTTTTGGCGTTTCTTTTTGATGAGATCAACAAATGCTTCTATACGGGTTTTGATTCCTGTCTTTCCAGTTTGTTCGTCTAAAAATAAAGTCAATACCGGTATATCATATTTTTTTGATATTTCTGGCATAATACTTTTAGAAACTATCTCGGGAATACAGGTAAAGGGAGCAAGATGTATTACACCAGCATACCCATTTTCACCATAAAGCACAGTTTCTCCAACACTATTTTGCCCATGGCCCCCAATAAGTTGATCCAAGTACGGTCTAGCAGCTTCTTTAACATCCTTTTCTCCATCTGCAATAGTATTATCCCTAGTCCAATTGGTCAAATATATTGACCTGTGTACTTCAACTCCTAGCTCACCCAACATCTCTTCAATATCAGCATTTACAGAAGGTTCTAACACAACGTATATTTCACCTATAAGCCCTACCTTTAAAGGACTGCCTAGTAAACTGTCACCATCAGAGTACTTTTTTACCCTCTCCAGGGACTTCAAACCTTCTACCCTGGCTTCTTCTATCTCATCAAAAGTCCTAGCTTCATCTATATTGGAAAGAACGGTATTTAGCACTCTACTCGTTATACCAGGTTTTTTCTGACGGGGTCTAACTTTGTTTGCTTTAATCTCCAAGTCATCAAGGGCTATCAGTTTCTTCCACGTGCGCCTCAAAATATCCGCAGTCCCTCTCCAAGAAGTCTTGCCTTTAAGCTTTCTGGTTTTTTTGAAAAAATCCCAGGGAGCACGTAAAGGTGGTTCAAATATTATCATATCCGGGTTATAACCTATGTCATTCAATATCTTTTCATGCATTATACCATAATATCCGGCCCGACAAGGCCCTACTCCACCGGAGCTGACCAAGGTGTCTGCACCTTGTTCCAAAGCTTCCAAATATGTGCCTGTTAAAACCTTAAAAGGCAAACAGGCAAACTCAGGCGAATATGTAGTTCCTAAAGAAAGGGTTTTCTTGCTAGGCACGGGAGGTTTTACTGGTTCGTGACCGAATTCCTCCAACATCATGGTAAAAGCTATATGAGACGGTCCCATTTTAGGGAAGGATACTTTTCTCATTTTTTTAATCCCCTCTTCCAGTTTAGCATATCTATAAAAGCTTCAACCCGGGTGCTGATCCCGCCATCACCGGTATGCTCATCCAAAGCTATTGTCATAAAGGGGACGTTCCCCTCTTTTTTACATTCGAGTTCCATAAATTTGTCCACCATGGCATCTGGGCCGCACCCAAAAGCGGTAACATGTATCACGCCATCAACTATTTTCTTCTCCAAAAAATGCATACAGGCCCTAGCGGTGTTGTTGCTATAATACCAAAACATTTCCTTGGAAAACTTCTTTTTCTGTTTTAAAAGCTGTTTATAGGGTATATTTTCAACAGTAAATACATTGGCTCCCATTTTTCTAATCTTGTTCAAAAGATCCACACTGATATAAGGATCATAGATGGTATAGGGATAACCAATAAGCGCTATATTAATAGCTCTTTCCCCTGTATTTTCCTTAGGTTTGATGAGGTCTTCTTGCTTTTTTCCCTTTATAACTTCTAAAGCTTCATCAGGGTTCATATTGTTTTCCAGGAGTTTTTTATATTTATTGTGTACATTTAGGGATTTAATATAAGCTGCAAGAATTTGTCTGGTAGGTTTTTGAAGGCTCTCCCCTATTTTCTTAAAGAATCTCCAAAGTTCAAAATAACCATTTCTCAAATCCAATCTAACATCTATCATAGGCGGAAGATTGTCGATGGAATGTTTCACCATATCGGGCAGTCCCAAAAACTTTGGGCAAGTGGTTTCCTTACCATCTAGACTTACAAGTCTTGGAATAAAAAGATAGTCCACTTTATCAGCTAATTCTTTCACGTGACCGTGATATAATTTTATCGGTACACACGCATCATTTACCGTATCAATCACCCCTTCATCTAGGACTGCTTTATTGCTCTCTTTTGAAACCAGCACTTCAAAGCCAAGTTCTTCAAAAAAGGTATTCCACAAAGGGAAAAAAGTATAATAGGCTAAAGATCTAGGCACCCCTATTTTGTAAGACATTCCACTTCCCCCCCCATAAACACGTAAAAATTCACGACAGAATATATCAATAAAAGCCAAAGGCTTGGCTTGACTTTTTTGTGCACTTTCTCCCAATTACAATAATAATATTAACAAACTCTAAAGTAAATATATTATTTTGTAAAAAAAATATAACAGAAACGAAATATAACAGCCTTAACAAAAAAGGCTTAATGAATTTATAAAATTCACCAAGCCTTTTTAGCAGGTTTCACTCATTTTATGCACTCCTTTTATGCACTCCTTTTTAGCTTAAATATAAAAGTTAATGTTTTAAATCCTCATATCACTTTTTTTTGCTACTTTCATTATTTGCTTCACAATTTTCTTTCATTGTTTTAACTGCCATAACCCTTAAACCCCAAGAAGTTCCTAATATAATTGTAGGCACCAATACATACAACAACCCCTCCATTCAATCTCCACCTCACCCTCAATTATAACTTTTATTTCCTTTTCCACATCCTGATATATTTTAAGAAGTTTGTGTTGCATTAGATAATACTACCATCTTAGTTGCTATTATATAACAGCACAATCAATTTGTCTACCCTTTTTTAGTACAACAATAAAAAAGTGAGATGGTTCAACCTCAATTAAACCTGTCTCACTCATTTACACAAATATTATATTGGCTAACACTATTTTTACTTAACTTAATTGAACCTTATCCATGGTGTTATATATCAAATGGGTTACAATCCATTTTCAAACAACATTCTTGCGGCTTTTTCCGATAGTTCATAGGGCAGGTTAACCGGCAATAAACCCAGGATCAAACAGCTAAGACCCAGGATAAAAACAGGCACTACCATATTCAAAGGGGCTTCAAATTTACCCAATCTTACCTGCTCTTTACTCGCTTCGATGCCCTCATCAGGAGATTTTCCAAAAAAGGCTAAGTTAATTATAGGCAAGTAATATATGGCATTCATCAAACTACTGATCAGCAGCACAACTACATATATGGGTTGATTTGCATCTAAAGCTCCAAGGCTAAGTGACCATTTGCTCAAAAATCCGTTAAGGGGTGGTATACCTATCATAGCAAGAGCTGCAATGGTAAAAGCTATCATGGTCAAAGGAAGTTCATATCCAATCCCCTTTAGATCTTCAATTTTCTTTTTACCCGTCTTGGTTATTATCACTCCGGCTGCTAAAAAGAGGGTACTCTTCATAAAAGCATGGCTGTAAATATGAAAAATATCACCAACCATTGCTATTTCGGTCATTATGGAGATGCCCAATAAAATATATCCCATCTGGCCTACACTGGAATATGCAAGGCGTCGCTTGAGATCATCCTGGGATATAGCAACTGCAGAGCCAAGAAATATTGTTATCACAGATAATACCGCCAGGATTAAATGCCAATTAGCTTCTACAATCATGTTGTAATCATATACATGAAACACTATCCTCAAAAGCCCATACGCACCTGTTTTGATCATTATCCCTGACAATAATGCACTAGCTGGAGAAGGAGCTACCGGATGGGCATCTGGAAGCCAAACATGGAGGGGTACCATTCCAGCTTTCATGCCAAAACCTATTAAAAAAGCAATATATCCCAAAAATGTCAGGTTTGTCACTTCAGTTATAATCCCTGTAGTATGTAGGGAAATACTGCCTCCAACCTCAAAGGTTATAATAATACCAAAGAATAAGAACAATCCACCGGCTATTGTAACAATCAAATATTTAAATCCAGCTTTTAAGGCCTCACTGGTCTCACTGTGGACGATAAGTATATAAGATACCAAAGACATAAGTTCGTAAAATATAAATAAACTAAACAGATCCCCGGAGACGAAAATACCAATACAGCCGCTTAAAGTAAGTACAAGGGCAGAATAATATCTGTTTTGGTACTGCTTGTCCTTCATATATGAAAGGGAATAAATTGTTACAAGCATCCAAACGAAGCTAGCTAAAAGAGCCAGCCCAAAACCCAACACATCAACCCTGAAAGATAGGCCAAAAGGAGGGATCAATTCGGCGATGGGATAGTAGATAACTTCCCCTGCCATTATTATAGGATACATGGAAGCTATCAGTAGAAAAGTTATAACCGTTGTTAGAACAGCTAGTATATTTCTCGTCTTGGCAGATCTTCTTCCTGCGTAATATACAGCTCCAGTCATTATCATGGGAAAAACCGTTGCCCAAATAGGAATCTGCTGCGCTACCTGGGAATAATCCATCAATTTCCACCTCCTGAAATGTCAAAGTGAGGCTCTCTTTCACTTTGTTCCATGAACCTTTTCAATTATATTATATATTTGAGATAATGTCATTATATAATTTTGAATCATTTTAAATCATTTAGATTGACCTGCTAGATTTTTCGGCTAAACCAAATTCTTTACAACTCTTTAATTATTACTTTATCTTCTCCATCAATTTCCTCTAGCATTACATCCACAACCTCTTTATTGGAAGTTGGGATATTCTTACCAACATAGTCAGCCCTTATTGGCAGTTCCCGATGACCTCTATCCACCATGATTGCCAGTTGGATTGATTTTGGCCGCCCCAAATCAATCAGAGCGTCCATAGCGGCCCTAACAGTTCTCCCCGTGAATAAAACATCATCAACTAGAATGACATTTTTACCGGTGATCTCGCATGGCAGTTCAGTTTTTTTTACCACAGGTTTATCTTTTAATTGAGAAAGGTCGTCCCTGTACAATGTTATATCCAAAACTCCTATGGGCATTTCATAATTTTCTATTTTATTAATTTTTTCTGCCAGGCGTTTTGATAATGGAATTCCCCGTCTTCTAATCCCGACCAAGACGATATCATCTATCGATCTGTTATTTTCTAAAATTTCATGGGCTATTCTAGTTATCGAACGATCCATCTTGTCCGCATCCATTATGTTCGCTTTTATTGTGCTCATTTTCACCATCCTAAATAAAATTATCAAAACATATTGAAAAACTGCTTTATATTAGTTTATAATAACAAAGTAAATCAATATGGTCAATTACCATTTAAAACTTACCTTATTAAAAAATTTAGCACTTGGTGGTGGTTTTAATGTTCATTACAATGTTTAAAGCTAAGCTTCACAGAGCTTGTGTAACTGAAGCTGACTTAAATTACATCGGTAGTATTACAATTGATAAAAATTTACTAGATGAATCGGGGATTCTCCCGAACGAAAAAGTACAAGTTGTAAACATAAACACCGGACACAGGTTTGAAACTTATACCCTGGCAGGCGAAAAAGACAGCGGCACAATATGCCTAAACGGTGCTGCCAGCAGATTGGTGCAGCCAGGAGACAGGGTCATTATAATCGCTTATGCCCAACTTAAGGAAGAAGAGGCTAAAAATCATAAGCCAGAGGTACTCATACTAGATGAAAACAATAAAATTTTGGATAAATTTAAATCTTAGCTAGTTATTGCTAGCTACTCCCTTTAATCATGTTTTTAAGAAATTTTTTTGAGCTTTTTGTTGCCAGGTTTATAAAGCTAGCATTTTTATCAAGTATTTTGTCTATCGCACTTACGACCCTGTCAAGAACGCTGTAGCTAACTGTTAAAGGTGGTTCCAATCTGATCACATTGGGGTTATTTAAAGTATAGGCTGTTATTATTCCAAAGTCATTTTGAAGGGACTCAGCAATTAGGGCTCCTGTATATTCCTCGCTTAATTTGCTGGCTGCTCCTCTAGATAGCCTATCTAACATGCTCTTTTCTAGGGTATTAAATTCCACTCCAATTAGAAGGCCCCGACCTCTAACATCTTTTAACAAAGGATGTTTTTCTTTTAGTCCTACCATTTTATTCATGAGATAGTCACCCTTTTCTTGAGCCTCCTTGGGGAGATCCTTGGAAACTATTTCTTCTAAAGTAGCTATAGCAGCCGCACATGCCCTGGTATTACCTCCAAAAGTCGAGGTATGTAAAAGAGCTTCTTCAAATTTACCATACGCGCCTTTCCATATTTTTTCAGTTGTAATCACCGCCCCAATAGGCATGACCCCTCCGCCAAGGGATTTAGCAATACACATAATATCGGGGCTTACTCCTTCCTTTTCGCATGCAAACATCTTCCCTGTCCTACCAAGGCCCGTCTGAATTTCATCAGCAATCATTAAAATCTCGTACTCATCACATAGTCTTCTGACTTCCCTTAAATATCCTTCAGGAGGTACTATAATTCCTCCTTCACCTTTAATGGGCTCTAGGATAAATGCAGCAATATCATCATAATCTTTTTTAAACACATCTTCTAGTTCTTTGATATCTCCAAAAGAAATCTCTTTACAACCAGGGATCAATGGGCCAAAACCTCGTTTGTATTTATCCCTCCCACTGACAGATAGAGAGCCAAGGGTTTTACCATGAAAAGATCCTTCACAATAGATGAAGTTTGTTTTACCAGTGGCTTTCCTAGCAAGTTTCAGAGCTCCTTCTACGGCTTCGGCACCGCTATTACATAAAAATGTATTTTTTAAACCTACGGGGGTGATTTTTGCCAGGTTTTCACCCAGTACCCCGCTCAAGGGATTAAGAGATGCCTGTAATATATTTGGTTTATTGTCAATCTTAGCCATGGCTTCTAATACTTTTTTGGGGTTGTGGCCCAGATTCAATGAACCATAGCCGCCCAAAAAGTCCAAATATTCATTTCCATCCTTATCCCACAGATAAACCCCATCTGCTCGATCAAATCTTTTGTCAAAGGAAAGTAGTTTTAACATCTTCGCCAGACCTGGATTTAAATATTCTTCATGCCTTTTAGCTATATCCTTTTCCGTTTGATTGAGAGCTTCTTCAATAGAGACTAGGATAGATTACACCACCTTGTCTTGTAATAATTTAAATATTTCCATTATCCCTTTCTTTGTGAGCAATCCTAGAAGCTGCTGCTGCAGCTATAGCCGCTATCAGATCATCTAAAAAAGTATTTACTTTATTTATCTTTTTATCTTTATTCAATTCTCCGATTATGCCCGGCTTTTTTTTATCCAGGTAGCCAAAATTAGTCAAACCTATGGATCCGTATATGTTTACTATACTTAAAGCAAGGATCTCATCTATTCCAAAAAGGGAATCATCATTTATGAGCTGAGACAAAAGAGGCTCCTCTGGAGCCCTGTTCTCAGCAGCTTTGTCCAAGAAAATACCCGTCAAGATAGCATTTTGGACTTCTCTTTTTTTTAGTACGGCATTAACGCTTTCAACCGCATTCTCCATGGTAAGCTCAGTTATATATGGCTTTTGAAGTGCATAAGCTAGATCGGCAATATCTTCGATTCTTATCCCTCTCTCCCTTAGCCCTTTGAAGGTTGCATTGTACAATTTGTCTTGCTCTTTCATAATTTTCCACCCACCATTTAAATCTATACTTTTTTTGATAGAACTTCTTTATCTTCTATTAGTAATAGTAAGAAAATACACTTTTATTTTACTGCAGCAGTATATTCCGATACTAAAAAGTTTTTATTAATACATCTAAGGATCATCGCAAGGGGGATTCTCCCCTTTACTCATCAAGATGTATTAGCAACAAAATCCAAAACTTGGGGAGTTGGTTTATAATTAACTCCTGCTTGATCCCTTAATCTTACCTGCATTTTATTATTATACTCCAAATGTTGCCATAAAACAATATACAGGCGGGGAGTAACCCCGCCTGAAAAACTAGCTTTATTCCTTTTCAAACATATCTTTATCTACTCCACATTCGGGACACACCCAATCGTCAGGCAAGTCTTCAAATGCTGTTCCAGCAGCGATTCCGCTATCTGGATCTCCCTTCTCAGGATCATAAACATACCCACAGACACTACAGACATATTTGTCCATATTTGTTAAGCCTCCTTAATAATAGAGATTATTGCCCAAAATATAACACAAATAACAAGCTATAACAACTTTAAACGAAAAGCTTCGACAATTTTAGCTATATTTTTTCAATTTTAACTGCTGACACTTTTAATTCCGGCGTTTTCGACTTTGGATCATATAATTCATTTGTAAGTTTGTTTGCCGCCATTTCTTTGTAGTGAAAGCTCATATATACAACGCCCTTGGATATCTTATCTGTTATTTGTACTGGTGCTTTTAGTTCTCCCCTCCTAGAAGAGACCTTAACTATTTCTTCGGCCTCAATTCCAAGGGCAGAAGCATCCTCAGGATTCATCTCCATATAGCCTTTAGGGGCTTCCCCGTCAAGGTCCTTGGCTCTCCGGGTCATTACGCTGTGATAGTGATAAAGAATTCTACCCGTCGTCAATATGAACGGATATTCTTCATCCACGGATTCCGCCGAAGGCTTATACTCTACCGGGGTAAACTTACCTTTGCCAATAGGAAAGTTTCCGTCTTTATGAAGGTACTTTGTCCCCGGATGATCCGTGGATGGGCAAGGCCACTGTAATCCTCCAGACTCAAGCCTTTCATAGGTTATTCCAGCATAGCTAGGGGTAACCTCAATCAGTTCATCCATGATCTCTTTAGGATTTTCATAATTCATGGATGACATCCCCATTTCCTGGGCTAGTTCAGAGATTATTTTCCAGTCAGCCTTACTGTCAGCCTGTTCCGAAATGGCTTTTCTTGCTCTCTGAACCCTTCTTTCGGTGTTCGTAAAGGTCCCATCTTTTTCAGCAAAGGAGGCAGCCGGTAAAACAACATCTGCTTTCTCAGCTGTTTCTGTCATAAAGATATCTTGAACAACCAAAAAATCTAAGCTGTCAATGGATTCTTCTACATGACCCAAGTTTGGATCGGTTAACATAGGGTTCTCACCCATTATATACATGGCTTTTATCTCGTCACCTGCCAATGCCATCATTTCCGTGACAGCCTTGCCTGGCTTCTCATTTAAAGAAGCACCCCAGAACTCAGAAAACTTATTCACAGCCTCGGGGTTATCCACCTTTTGATAAGCGGTAAATACATTAGGAAGGCCGCCCATATCACAAGCACCTTGGACATTATTTTGTCCCCTTAAAGGATTAACCCCAGCACTTTCAATTCCAACGTTTCCAGTCATTAGTGCCAGGTTGGCCACTGAGAAGACCCCATCCGTTCCAGTGGTAAACTGAGTTATACCCATGGTATAAAGTACCGGGGCTTTCCCGGCTTCGCCGTATATCCTGGCAGCTTCCCTGATCTTTTCAGCTGGTACTTTCGTTATCTCTTCAACTTTTTCCGGAGTATACTCCTTCACAGCCTTCTTGACTTCCTCAAAGTTTTCTGTGTTTTTCTCAATATACTCATCATCTTGTAATCCTTCTTCCAAAATTACATTCATCATGCCGTTTAAAAGAGCTACATTTGTTCCAGGTAAGGGGTTCAACCATATATCAGCCATTTCTGCTATAGGCGTCTTTCTTGGATCAGCAACTACAACTTTTGCCCCTTTATTTTTGGCCTTTACTACCTGCTGCCCTATTATAGGGTGGCTTTCTGTAGTGTTGGTTCCAATAGCAAAAATAGCATCAGCATGTTGAATTTCACCAATGCTGTTGGTCATAGCTCCGCTTCCAAACGCAGTGGCCAGACCGGCCACAGTAGGAGCGTGTCAGAGGCGGGCACAGTGATCGATATTGTTAGTACCTATCTTAGCCCGGGCAAACTTTTGCATGAGATAGTTTTCTTCATTGGTACATTTTGCCGATACCATGAAGCCAATTGAATCTGCACCATGTTTTTCTTTAATCTGATCTAAATTTTCTGCCACATGGGTAATAGCCTCCTGCCACTCTACCTCTTCAAGTTTGCCATTCTTTTTGATCATGGGCTTTTTAATCCTATCTTCACTGTGGACAAAATCCATCCCAAAGCGACCCTTAACACACAAGTACCCACCATTGGCATCTCCCGAGGGTTCTTGTTTTACCCCATATATTTTGTCATCTTTAACTTTAAGATTAAAAGTGCATCCTACTCCACAATAGGGGCAAGTGGTCTTTACCATATCGAAATCATAATCCCTGCCATATCCTTTAAATGGTTTTTCTGTTAAGGCTCCCACTGGGCAGACGTTTATACAATTACCGCAGTTAACACAAGGTGAATCATCCAGACCTTTGTCAAAAAATGTTGCAACCTTGGTATTAAAACCCCTATCCATAAAATCTATGGCATGGGCACCTTGAACTTCGCTGCATACCCTTATGCATTTACCACATAGGATGCACTTATCAAGATCCCTTTCGACAAATCTACTCGTATCATCTAGTTCGTATGAAGTGGTTTCACCGTGGAACCGGGTTTCTCCCACCCCGTATTCGTAACAGTAGTCCTGAAGTACACAAGCTCCGTTTGATTCACAGACCATACAATCATTTGGATGGTTAGCCAATATAAGTTCTAAAATGGATTTCCTGGCATTTCTCACCTTCTCCGTGTTGGTCTTTACTACCATCCCATCAGCAACGGGAAGTGCACAGGCCGCAGGTAAATTTCTAGCCTTTTCAACTTCGACCACACACAACCTACATGCTCCAACTATGCTCAAATCCTCTTGATGGCAAAGGGTTGGTATCTCTATCCCCACTGAATTGGCAGCTTCTAAGACAGTGGAGCCTTTACTTACCTGTACATCCTTACCATCAATGTTTATATTAAGATGCTCCATCAGCCAAGTCTCTCCTTTCCTCTTTTCATAAAGATTTACCTCATTTTAGCTTAAATAAAATTTTCTTTTCCTACATTTATCAGTTCATGCCTCAAGGACATCTATCAAAATAACTTAAGCCATTACTATCGCTTCAAACTTGCATTTATCTACACAAGCCCCGCATTTTATGCACTTATCCTGATCGATGACATGTACTTCTTTTTTCTCTCCGACAATAGCATCTTGGGGACAGGCTTTAGCACAGCGAGTACAGCCGTTACATAGATCTTCTAGGATTTTATAAGTCAATAGATCCGAGCATGATCCGGCAGGACAGCTCTTGTCTTTAATGTGGGCATCGTATTCATCTCTAAAATAATCGATAGTACTCAAGACCGGGTTAGGAGCCGTCTGACCCAAGCCACAAAGAGAAGTATCCTTTATCATATTCCCAAGTTCCCCTAGAAGCTCAACGTCTCCCTCTTCTCCTTCTCCTTGAGTAATTCTCTCTAGGATCTCCAACATTCGCTTAGTACCTTCACGGCATGGTGTGCATTTACCACAGGATTCAGCTTGAGTAAAGTTCAAAAAGAAACGAGCTACATCTACAATACATGTTTCCTCATCCATTACAACTAGGCCTCCAGAGCCCATTATAGCTCCTGCCTGGGTAAGGGAATCATAGTCAACAGGAAGGTCTATCTTGCTTTCAGGGAGACATCCTCCAGAAGGTCCACCGATCTGGACGGCCTTGAATTCTTTGTCCTCCTGAATACCACCGCCTATAGTATAGATGATATCCCTGATCTTAATCCCCATGGGAACTTCGACTAGACCCGTATTGTTTATCATTCCGGTAAGGGCAAAAACCTTAGTCCCTTTGCTGCTTTCAGTACCTACACTGTTAAATGCTTCTGGTCCATTGGATAAGATATAAGGAACACAGGCAAAGGTTTCAACATTGTTGATATTGGACGGCTTCCCCCAGAGGCCTTTTTGGGCGGGAAAAGGAGGTCTAGGTCTTGGCATCCCTCTATTTCCTTCTATAGAAGCCATCAGACCAGTCTCCTCTCCGCATACAAAGGCTCCCGCTCCTTCTTTAATATTTAGGGTGAAATCAAACCCAGTACCCAAAATATTTTCTCCCAAGAGACCAAGGTTTTCAGCCGCTTCTATAGCTTTTCTGAGCCTGTTGATAGCCAGGGGATATTCAGCTCTCACATAAATATAACCTTCATCAGCGCCTATAGCATATCCACCTATTATCATACCTTCAATCACGCTATGGGGATCACCTTCAAGAATACTCCTGTCCATAAAAGCTCCAGGGTCACCTTCGTCTGCATTACAGATGACATATTTTTTATCACTTTCTTCCCGTTTTGCGAAGCTCCATTTAAGACCTGTAGGAAATCCTGCTCCACCTCTTCCCCGAAGGCCCGACTCTTTCACCTCTTCTATGACTTCATCAGAAGAAAGTTCAGAAAGCGCTCTGCTAAGGCCGTCATACCCACCCCTGGCGATATACTCTTCAATACTCTCAGGATCAATATAACCACAATTCTTCAGGACAATCCTGCTCTGTTCCTTGTAGAAGTTGATCTCATTATAGTAGGGGACCTTCTCTTCTGAGACCGGTTCCTTATACATTAATCTTTCTACTGGCCTACCTTTAAGTAGGTGTTCCTGCACCAGTTCTGGGACATCCGTGCTTTCCACCCTAAAATACGATGTCCCTTCAGGGTAAACGATAACTATAGGACCAAGCTCACACAAGCCGTGACAGCCCGTTTGAATCAATTTAACTTCATTTTCCAGGTTGTTTGCAGATAACTCTTTTTCCAAATTTTCCAATACTCCCGGAGTGCCCGAGGAAACACAACCTGTACCGCTACATACAAGAACATGAGATCTGAACATTTCCAATTTGTCTCCACTCCCTTTCTTCATTAACCTTAGTATAAATCAAATTAGTTTTCTGGCTTTCCAACTACCAGATCTTCAACCACATTTCCGTTGATTACATGGTTTGTAATAATCCTTGGAACATCCTGGGGAGTCACCCTTCCATAGGTTACCCTTTCTCTTCCTTTGAGCTTTACATCGAGTAAAACTTCCTTTTCGCACATTCCTATACAACCTGTCTGACTAACATTAACCTCATTCAAATCCCTCTTATTCAGTTCTTCTAAAATAGCATTCATCACATCCCTGGCACCTGCAGATATCCCGCAAGTCCCCATCCCAACTATGATCATACTTTCAGTTTCTTGCCTGGTTGTTGTGGTTTTTTTCGCTTCTTCGCGAAACTTCTTCAAATCATCCAATGATTTAAGTTTATCCATCCGGTTCACCTCCATAAAGCTTTAAAAGTTCTTGTTCCAAAAAACCTTTTACCATATAAGCAACTTTTGCTGTCTTAAAGGGCTCATCACTTTCTAACATTTCTTTCACTTCTTCTGTTTTAAAAACCATCTTCCGATCATCAAACCTATGAACGTACTTAAGATTCATTGATGGGCTACCCATCAAAAATGAGATGATAGTTTCAGGCATATTCCCAAGGGGCGGCCTATCCCAGTGATTATAGCTCATGACCACATCTACTATGGTTCCTTTTCCAGGGGTAGATAATACCTTCAAGTCACCCTGACATTGTCTTGCTGTCATTTGAAACAAAGACAACCCCAAGCCTACTCTACGGGTTTTTCTAGTGGTTTTAAAAGGATCAACTACGCATTTTAAAAGGTCTTCATCCATACCGCGGCCGTTATCTCTGATAATAATCCTGAATTTATCATTATGATTATCTTCTTTGATGTAAAGGAGTATCTCTTTGGCCCCTGCTTCGACAGAGTTTTGTAAAATGTCTAAAATATGAAGGGAAATCTCTTTCATTTCTATTCATACATTTCTAAAATTTCCGGTATGTTATCAGGTGTCAACCGGCCATGGGTATATTCGTTGACCATGCAAACGGGAGCAAGGCCGCAACAACCGATACAAGCGACAGGTTCAATGGTAAACCTTAGGTCTTCTGTGGTTTCTCCAGGACTAACACCTAGTTCACCCACAAGACGGTCCATGATCTTATCTGCGCCTCTAACATGACAGGCAGTACCCTGACAAACCCTTATTATCCACCTACCCCTGGGGCTCAGATGAAATTGAGCATAAAATGTAGCCACTCCAAAGACCTTGCTAAGTGGCATGTCAAAAGTTTCTGCTACCTTTTTTAGTCCCCGCTCTGGCAAATACCCATAATAATTTTGCACCTTTTGAATGGCTGGTATCAGAACACCTTTTTGATCCTTGTAATCTTCTAGGACCTTCTCTAGCTCAGCTTGTTCTTTTTGCCAGGCAGCGTGATCACACTTTGTCATACATGATTCCTCCTTTTGTCTTTGTTATCAACTAGCTTTGATATCATTTTTAAAGACATTTAATCTTCTACCTTTAAGATTATTAAATGCCATGACAATCTCTTCAAAACTCGGTTCATAGATGTAAAAAAAAGTCTTATAGCTTGTTTTCATTTCCTCAAGTCTGTGGGCGTCAGAAGAAACCATCAAAGGATACCTTTCTACTTCAGCATATTCCTTGATTAATTGATTCTTATCTACATAATTAAAAATCTCAAGGCCCAATAAATCATAATCAGGAATAAAACCCAGATTTGATATCAAACTATAATATTTTTTATCAATATGAGCAGGTACTACCTGGCCTTTATATTCTTTCACCAGTTTAACCAAGTCACTTATTCCAAGGCTTGAAGACGCAAGTAATAACCGTTCTTCAAAGCCCAAAATATTCTCATTTTGATCTATTATAACTTGATCTCCAAACACTTCAGGTTTATTATTTATTTTCGGCAAGGTATCATTAAATTCCTCTTCAAATCCCTCCAGATCATCAGTCCCGGGAAAAAAACACAGACAGTGTACCTCTTCTCGCGTCTGAACTTCCATTCCTGCAATCACGGTTATGCCTTCCTCTTCTCCTCTACTACAAAAAGCTCGGAGGTTTGCCCCGGTGTTATGATCACAAATACTTATAATATCAATCCCCAATTCTTTTGCCTTGGAAACAATGTTTGATACTCCCATTTCCAGTTCACCACAGGGAGACAGAACACTATGAATATGCAGGTCCGCTTTATACCACTTTAGGCTTTCTTCAGGCATTTAATTCACCGGTTACTCCGAGTTTATACAATCTCCCGGCAATTTCATAAGAAGTAAGCTCTGATCTGAGTATCACGGCATTTTCTTCCCTGGCTTTCTCCAAAGTTTCATCATCAACCTTAGAGTTTTCAGACACTATTATCGCCGCTAGGTTTATCAAAACCGATATGGCAACGATATTAGGGTGACCTTGCATGGTTATCCATACCTGTCCTTCCCTAGCACTTGACATTACAATGCTTAGTAGATCTGAACAGTACCCTCCAGTTATTTCTTTATTCAGGTTTTCATTTCCTGCCAAAACTTCTATAGAAAGCTCATCAATTATATCCGATATTTTCAATTTTTTTCTCCCCTTTTCTTTAACCTTTCTTTAACCAAAACCTAACTCAAAATCAATCTTCAACTACTCCCTCCCCCAAAAGAGTCTATTCTTTTAGTCTTGTTTTTACCCCTTACATAGGGAACTTTTTTAGCTAGATAATAAGCCTCCCCCGTCAACTCAGCCATAGAGTTCAATAGATAAAAAACACAAGAGCTAATTTCAGCTCTTCCCTGAACTATATCCTCAGCTAAGTCACGACAGGTAGGAGCACCACAGGCACCACAATCAACTCCCGGAAGATCAGATAAGGTTTTTTCCATCATTCCAAGTTTTCTAAGGGATTGGGAAATATTATCCGAGAGGCCACCTATAGGTCTAGCTTCTAAACTGATCCTTTGAGGGCTAAATCCTTCGGGCAAGTCCTTTTTCAACAGCTCGTAATTAGACTCGTACTCGTTTAAACTGTCCATTACTTCTCTAAAGCGAACCTGAGTTACATAAGGGTTTTGTACGTTTAGCATCCCGGCAACGCAACCCCCATCGCAGGAGTAAAGCTCTAAGTACTCCAGTTGAGGTATTTTTTTTAATTCAATCTCCTGGAGAATTTTGATCACTTTGTCTATCCCGCTTATGGATAGGCAAATACATTCCTTTATTCCAGTCTTATCACATCCCACTATATCAAACCCCATTCCAAGTCCAGGACTACCCGGAATTACCAGGTTGGGCTTTTTCTGTACATCTTCCTTTACTATTTTTCTAAGGGTATGATATATCTCAGCTACAGAAATCGTTCCATCTACAGGCGAGTTATTTTTTCCTTCGGGATTTTTTATTGCTGTCACCTTGGCAGAACACATTGTCAAAAAAAATACTCCTATATCATCTTTTTCAATTCCTTCATTTTGAAAAACATAGTTCTTTGCAAGTTCTGCAGTTATATCCAGGGGAGTGTCAACTGGTACCAAATTCGAAACCAGTTCTGGGAATTTCACCTGGACCAGCCTGACAATGGCAGGACAGTGAGAGGAAATCAAAGGAGGTTCATAGTTACCTGATTCTAAAATTTTATTTATCTCCTTGGCAGATATTTCACCACCCAGACAAAGGTCAAAAACACTGTCAAAACCCAAGTCTACGAGTGAATGTAGTACTTTTTCAGGGGTGATATGATTTGGAAATTGCACCAGGAAAGCCGGGGAAACTATAGCAATAGTGTGCTTGTAATCATTGATCCTTTCAATTTCATCAGTATCGACTACCTTTGCATTTTGTGGACAAACCCTAATACATTCTCCACAATCAATACACCTGTCATCTATAATACTTGCCCGGTTATTTTTTATCCTAATCGCCTTCGTAGGACAAGATTTTAGGCAGTGCACACATCCGACACAGTTCTCAGCCTTTAACCTTACCGAATGGAAACTGCTACTCATGGAAATCTCCTCGCTTTTGATTTAATTGTTAGCTAAAATAAACAGCAGCATAAAGTCTAGTTCCTTCATTCACTTTAGATTCTAGCTTAACATCATCAGAGTATTTTTTTATATTGGGAAGGCCCATACCAGCTCCAAATCCCATTTCCAAGACCTCTGGTTTCGCAGTTGTATAACCTTCCTCCATTGCTTTATCTACATCTTCTATCCCAGGACCTTTGTCTGTAGTTTCTATAACTACCTTTTCAGTATCGATTTCAGCTTTTATTGTACCATAGTGAGCATGTATAATCACATTCATTTCAGCTTCATAGGCTATGATAGACACTCTTCTGATTACATCAGAAGGAATCCCAATATCTTTAAGCCTGGTTTTGATTCTACTGCTGGCTTTCCCTCCCTCCAAAAAATCATTTCCCTTCAATGAGTAAGAAACAGAATATTTTGGTGCATCAGAAGACTTATCCATATTACCATCTCCAATCAGTCAAGCATCCCTTTAATCCCTTTTCTGTACAGCTTACCACAAGAATCGTACATGCCGAGTTTTGTAGCCATTACTACTATCTTTTGCTCTTCTGCAAGCTTTATAATATCTTCATTGGGCATTTTACCTCTTACAAAAACTATTACATCAATATCAAGCATTTCAGCTGTTCTAATAGCCTGTAAATTGGTAAGACCAGTCAATAGCATAGTCCTTTCTTCAGCAAAAGCAAGGACATCGCTCATTAAATCAGAGGCGAAAACCCTTTCGATATCAATGGATCTATACTCAAACTCTGATGAATCTCCAGCCAAAACATCGGCATTTAAAATTTCCTTCACTTCCTGTAATATCACAAGCCTTATAACCCCTTTCAAAAGTTCTCAAGTTTAGATGATAATCATTAATTTAATTTAAAACTTTCAAGACAGCTCCCCATGACACATTCTACTCTTACTAGCTTGTTTCCTTCTATAAAAGCCATAACCATATTTGTCTATTTCTTGTCTATCAGATCACCTTTTGTTCTTATTGTATATTATTTTTAACCCTTCTAGGGTAAGATAAGGATTAATACGTTCTATGGTCTTACTTTCTTTATATATCAAGTTAGCCAACCCTCCTGTAGCTATTACAGTAGGCTCAGTATAGAATTCCTGAATCATCTTACTAACAATCCCATCCACCTGGCCAACAAAGCCGTAAAAAATACCAGCCTGCATGCTTGCAGTGGTATTTCTTCCTATAACATTATCTGGTTTTTCTAGTTCTACTTTGGGGAGCTTGGCAGCCAATTTGAACAAGGCATCCGTAGATATGTAAATTCCAGGAGCTATAGCACCACCTATATAACTACCGTCTTCTGATATGGCACAAAATGTAGTAGCTGTTCCAAAATCAACTATGATTAAAGGGCCACCATAGAGTTCATATCCACCGATAGCATTAACTATTCTATCTGCTCCCACTTCTCCGGGATTTTCGTACTGGTTTTTAATTCCAATTTCTAGGTCTGAAGAAACTACAATTGGTTTTACATCAAAATACTTGATCCCCATTCTCTTTAAAGTCTGGGTCATTGGAGGGACTACAGAACTAACTATTATATCTTTAATTTCCACAGACTCTAGATTGCCATACCATAGTAGATTTTTTACGATGATTCCGTACTGATCTTCTGTCTTTTCCCTTTCCGTTTGAATCCTCCAAAAACTCTGCAATTTTTCTTTTTTGTAAATTCCAAGGACTGTATGAGTGTTTCCCACATCAATTGCCAATAGCAATTTTTAACCCCCTTTTTTCCTGCAAAGAGTTACATCTCCGCTAATTATTCTTTTCTTTTGCCCATCGTTGCCCTGCAATATCAAGCTGCCTTGTTCATCTATTTCTAAAGCTCTACCTCTAATTTGACCTTCTTTTAAGCCTGTGGCCACAACTTCTTTGCCCAAAGTAGCTGAAATTTTACTCCATCGATCCAGTACCGAATCGGGCTTTTTTTGAAACAGATCAATCGTTTCTAGGATATTTTTCACCATTTTGTTTACCAACTCTTTTCTATCTACCTCTCTTAATAGTTCATGCTTTATAGTAGTAACTTGACTTTTCAATTCAGAGGCAAATTCTTCTAGCTCCAGGTTGGCGTTCAACCCGATCCCGATTATAACCTTCTTAAATCCATCCATTTCACCTGCGGCTTCTATCAGGATTCCCGCCATCTTTTTGTCATTTACCAAGATGTCATTAGGCCATTTAATTTTCACATCGAGATCATACAAATCTATCAAAGTTTCGGCGAGGGCCGTAGAAACCACTAAAGATAAGGCTGGCAACCTGTCCAAGGAAAGCTCAGGTTTCGCTACCAAGGTACAGTAGATTCCTCCTGAATTTGAAACCCAATTTCTACTCAGCCTGCCTCTACCTGCCGATTGTTCCTCTGCCAATACCAGGGCCAAAGGATCTAAGTTAGCAGCGTATTTATTGGTGGATTCAATATTTTTAAAATAATATATATTATCGAAAAAAATATCACCTAAAGACAGTTCCCAGGGGTATAGCAAGTCCGGAACATTAGATAGGTTATATCCTTTTCCAGGAATAGCTTCTATTTTGTAACCCAAAGATACAAGGTGTTGCACATTTTTCCAAATTCCAGTCCGTGAAACACCTAGTTTTTTACTTAGCTCTTCACCGGATACAACATCCTTTTCTTTTAGCATCTTTAACAAATCTAATTTGGTTTGATTTATTTCTATGGGAGATTTTATTTTATCACCTGCTTTTGATTAATTGTACTCAGAACTATATTATAATATCTTCAATATTATAAATCCACATAATAATAATTCCACATTAAAAGGGACTTCACCTGTTAACAGGCAAAGCCCCTTTTAATGGATAAAATTTTAAACTATTTTCCTAGAACAATCCTGTAACCTTTCCAGTTTCGGTGTCTACATCTACACGACGATATGCAGGGTTTGAGCCGGTTCCAGGCATCATGGGTATGGTTCCAGCAAGAGGTACTACAAAACCTGCACCTTTATATACCAGCATGTCACGCACATTAAGCCTCCAGCCTTTAGGAACACCTTTTAGCTTAGGATTATCAGAAAGGCTCAAGTGAGTTTTTGCAATGCACGTACCCAGTTTGTTAGCATCAGGGTCTTTATCAAGCTTTTCCATTTTATTTAAGGCTTCTGGTGAAAAGTCTACTCCATCAGCACCGTAAACTTCCTTAGCTATCAATTCAACCCTTTCCTTCATTGGAGTTTCTAGATCATATAGGAACTTGAATTCATTTTCTTCTTCGCATGCTTCTACTACCGCATCAGCTAACTCTAAAGCACCTTCTCCGCCTTTAAGCCAGTGATTAGATAGTGCAACCCTTGCTCCTGCTTCCTCAGCAAGGCGTCTGACCGCTTCTATTTCTTTATCAGTATCGGTATGGAAGGCATTTATGCATACAACGGGACTCATTCCTGATTTCTTAACCACATTGATCAAGTGAATCAAGTTCTCAGCACCTTTTTCTACCCATTCAACATTTTCTTCACTATATCCAGGGTCTAGAGGCTTGCCTGGTACAGGCGTGGGCGCTCCACCATGGCACTTAAGAGCCCTGATAGTAGCTACTAACACTGCTGCGTGAGGCTTAAGGCCGGACATACGACACTTCAAGTTCCAGAACTTCTCAAACCCTATGTCCGCCGCAAAACCTGATTCAGTCACCAGGTAGTCTCCTAACTTCAATCCAACCCGGTCAGCTATAATGGAATTCTGCCCGATGGCGATATTAGCAAATGGACCTGCATGAACTAGGCAAGGCTGCCCTTCCAAAGTCTGCATCAAGTTAGGGTTGATAGCTTCTACCATCCATGCTGTCATAGCACCGTCTACTTCTAAATCTGCTGTTGTTACCGGATTTCCTTTTTTGTCATGGCCTACTACTATCTTACCCATACGCTCTCTCATATCTTTTAGATCGTTTGCAACGGACAGGATAGCCATTATTTCTGAGGATACAGCAATATCAAATCCTGACTGCATCATAAAGCCATCCATTTTACCGCCTATTCCTATGATGATATTACGAAGAGACTGGGCGCAAAAATCCATAATCCAATTCAACGATATGTTATTTGGATCTAGATCAAGTCTTTCCAAGCCTTGCTTTTTCAAAAAGTTATCGCTGTAATTGAATTCATGCTGTACACGAGAGGTTGTCGCAACCATGGCAAGGTTGTGAGCATTCATAACAGCATTTATGTCTCCGGTCAGCCCCAGGGAGAACTCCGTTAAAGGGATTGCCTGAGACAGTCCCCCACCAGCTGCAGAACCTTTTACATTCATAGTTGGCCCACCTGACGGCTGCCTGATAGCACCAACTACATTTTTGTTTCTTTTACCTAATCCCTGTACCAAGCCAAGAAGAGAAGTTGTCTTACCTTCTCCCAGGGGAGTAGGCGTGATAGCTGTAACGTCTACATATTTACCATCCGGCTTATCCTTTAAGCGATCTAACACCTTCTTGTAATCAACTTTTGCAACATAATGACCATAAGGAAGGACTTCTTCTTGTTCTAAACCCATTTCGTCACCCAAATCATAAACCTTTTTCATCTGGGCTTCAGCAGCCTCGGCAATTTGCCAATCTTCATATTTGGTTGGATCTAATGGCATTCTCATACCTCCTAAATTTTGTTGTTAACTTGCAGAAAAAAATAAAAATTCAGCCTTCTCTCTACCTAACTACTACTACCATTTCCGACTTAAATTAAACTTTCTACATCCCTCCTTTTAATTTTATTCACTGCACGATAAATCATGCAAAGATATTAGCTTAAAATGAGAATCCCCCTGCAGTTCCAGCTGCAAAATATCTCATTATTAACATAATTAAGAGAGTCGGTAAAAAAACTGACCTCTAGACAAATGTTTGTTTATAAGCTACTTTAAAATAAAATGCTCTATATTTATACGGTTTGTTTAAATCATATTTTTATTCATAATAGCTAGCTAATAATTACTATATTATCCAGATTTATTATATCATATAAATAGTAAGAAAATAAACTTTAATTTTACTCCTGCAGTATATTCCGATACTAAAAAGTTTTTATTAATACATCTAAGAATCGGGTA
>CAZCIZ010000024.1:0-29187 GCA_964498995.1 uncultured Clostridia bacterium
AACATAAATTTTGATTCTAAAATTTTGATTCTTATATATAAAATAGGACAACCCTTTTAATAAAAGGCTGTCCTAATAAATTGTCCTAATGAATAGAAACTTGTAATTTTAAATGGTTTTTAGCTACCCCATTCCTCGTAACATACAATTTCGGAAAGCTCTTTTCTGGGGGTTGGTTTTGATTCTTTTTCCGGATATCCAAGGGGTGTTAAAGCTACTATCTTTAGGTTGTCAGGGACATTGCAGGTTTTACGAATCTTTTCTTCGTCCTCCATCCATGCTATCCAGCAGGTACCAAGTCCTTCGGCATGAGCGGCAAGCATAAGCTGCTGCATGGAAATGCCCGCATCCAAAAGATAATATTCCTTACTTTCGGCTTTTCCTGATTCTTCAGGATCAGCCAACTGGACTATAACAACGGGAGCCTGGGCTAAGGACTTTTTAGCCGGATTTTTGTCAGGAATGGCAGATGCTAAGTCTTCCTTTTTCGCCTCATCCTTTACTACTACAAAACGCCAGCATTGTTTATTTGCCCAGGAAGGTGCTGCCTGGGCAGCCTTGAGTACATTGTTCAGTTTTTCTTCGGGAACCTGCTCATTAGTGTATTTCCTAATGCTGCGCCTTTCATTGATAGCAGTATAAACATCCATACAAACTACCCCCTTTAGAGTAAGATATTGATTGATAATCATATCCAATCACATCCAATTATAACATTTATTAAAATTAAATAAAACTTTAACACAACTCTAACATAATTTTCACCGGCATTCTTTCATTCTAATTATCTTTATTTCTGTTCCTTGGTCTTTTTTTGAATTGATTTCAAACTCATCCGTCATCATTCCGATTATTGAGAGCCTCCAGTTGCCAGTCCCCTGGCCGGCCAAGTTACCATAATATGTCTCCATTTCACAGCGGCGGGGGATTGACAGTGATTCTTTGACTTCTTTTAGAGTCTCTTCATCCATGCCCTCACCATCATCCTTGATGTATATTTCAAATCTATCTTCTTTATCCATGATTTTTGCTTCCAAAACCTTTGCTCCTGCCTTCATGGAATTGCAGATGAGCTCATCTAGGATTCCTTTTACCTTTTTCCATTCAGGTCCCATATATTCTCACCTCCCCAAAAATATGCTTCATATTATTAGATCTCAATATATAATTTATCTAGTTATTTCTTGTTGACAAATTGCTAGTCAATCCGGCCATGATGGTAGCTACTAATCCTCCGGCAAAGCCATTGTTGTAAAGGTTAACTCCCGCATGTAAATAACCCACATTCATGACCATTGACATATGTATAAATCCAGTTATTATACCCAGTATAGGTCCATAGGTTCCAGATATAGGTGCAAGGGTGGTTCCAAATAAAACCGCTAATACAGGACCTGGTTCTGTAGGATGCCATTTGAATAAGAACAAGGAGATGTATGCTCCTAACATTATAGGTACAATATTTTTACTGTGTTTACCAAAAGCACCAAATCCAAGCATGGTGAATATTCCTGCCAGGCTTGGGCCATTTACCTCCCCTCCGATTAAGAATACATAAATAATTCCTAAAAGGCCGACTACTCCCATATTTATAAATGCAGGTCCAAGGCCATCTTCTTCTACGAAATCTGTTACCAGGGCCCCTGGCTTTTTATGAATTGCAATAAAAGAAGCAAGTTTACCTCTAGATAGATACAATCCTAGAGCTACCATGGAAATGATATAGATTATAATAAATGGAGAAATCAAAAAATTAAATCCACTACCCCAGATTAATTCCAGTTCCTTTGTAAACCCGAATCCCCTAAAAATGCCGGTAAATAAAGTGCCAATAAACCCTGCAGTAAATCCTATATTATATAAATTAAGCCCTTGATGGGTATTGAGAAGGTGTCCTGCCAGGGGAGGGACCATAAAACCTGCCAATATGCCTACAACAACCCCACCTATAATCCCAAAATCAAGGGCTACAGCTGTGCTTGTAACTAGCGGGGCAAGAGCTGTCCCAAATAAGGCACTAAGAAGATAGTGGGCAAAAATATCCTTTATGTACCAAGAATACAGATATACCCCAATTATTATTGGCCAAATATTTACAATTGTTTTGCCCATAAAAGAAAATCCGACCATGGTAAATATAGCTGCTATCACCGGACCTTTAATGGTTATTTTGCTTAATTTTGTTATAATTAAACCGCTAAGACCCACCAAACCAGCATTTATCAAGCTTATACCGATGCTGCCGACGACAAAAAAGTCGGTTATCAACACCGATGGAGCACTAATGATATTAAATAAATCAATTATAAAGCTCTCTTCAAAACCGTAAATAAATCCTGCTATTATCAATATGAGCATATATATGGTGATGATAACCGTACACCTGGGAAGTTGTTTCAAAATGATGACCACCTCTTTGTTATACAATAGGGATATCAATAGAAAAATCTTGTCTATCTGAATA
Source organism: uncultured Clostridia bacterium (assembly GCA_964498995.1). Lineage (GTDB taxonomy): Bacteria > Bacillota > Natranaerobiia > Natranaerobiales > Natranaerofabaceae > Natranaerofaba. Next base: position 2,465 of record CAZCIZ010000024.1, read on the forward strand.
TACTTGAGAAGTGAACTTAGTTTATTTTTCCTATAACAATTATTATACTTTAATGAAAGTATAACCTGCAATTAAAATATTTATTTTAAAAGGATATTGCTGAAGTTAAAAGAATATAAACAAGAGAATAGGATATCGAGGAGTAAAATGTGAGTTAAAAATTTATTAAAATACAAGGGGTGGATATCATGACCGATGTGAATGTGTTAGAGGGGTTAAAACGCAGAATATACACTTCGGTAAGAGAAGATGAATCAAACTTCATAGAGGACAAAATCAACATCTATGATGAGCCTATCTTTGGTGTGGCTCGGGTTGATGATCCTTTGTTTAAAAAGTTTAAGGAAAACCAAGAGATAATAGGGGAAATGTTTAGGTTGCCCGAAGAATGGCTTCCTGGAGCTGAGACGGTAATTTCGTATTTTTTACCATTCAGTCAAAAAGTTCGCTGTTCCAACTACCTTCCTGGTCCCAGCTCTATAGAGTGGCTCCATAGTAGGTTCATGGGGGAAAATTTTAATGATATAGTTAGAAAACTCATTATAAAAGAGCTAAAAACATATGGGGGCAAAGCCGTAGCACCTCTTTTAGAAGATGACTTTATCAAGGATTTTGAAGTTTATTCGAGCAATTGGTCTGAAAGGCACATTGCTTTTGCAGCCGGCTTGGGTACTTTTAGCCATTCTAGAAGCCTTATTACCGAAAAAGGGACGGCAGGTAGATTTGGAAGCGTTATAACCGATCTGAAGTTAGAACCCACTCCAAGAAAATATTCCGATGACGATATTTTTGCCTACTGCTTATTTTCTAAGAAAAACAAATGTGGAAAATGTATTGACCGCTGTCCTGCAGGAGCAATAACCGCTGAAGGAAAAGATAAGGCCCTTTGTTCAAAACATTTGCTGGAGAGGGATTTGATGAAAGAAGTCAGGTTGAAATATGGTTATCCGTATAGTCCATGTGGTAAGTGTCAGACGGATGTTCCTTGTGAAGATAAGATTCCTGATTTATAAAATGGATTATAATACAATTACCCATCACTAAAGTGACGGGCTTGTAAAATCTCTAATTTACTAGCCTAAGCACTTTGACTTTAATAAAATGGAGCATAATGAATAAACTTAGATCTCAATTTCTACGAAATTTGAGAAAAATATAGCCCCATTACCCCTGGCTGATAAACCATCAGGGGTTATTTCATTCAGGTTTTTGCCATCAGGAGAATATGTTGGCCACCAGATGCTTTCACCTATAAGTACTCCTGGACTGGTAGCTTCATCGATTTCAGCTTCAATATTTACCTTTCCCCTGACATTAACTAACCTGATTAGTTGCTCTGATACTATCCCCAACTCTTTTGCATCGTCAGGGTGAATTTTAACAGTCGGTCTTTTAGCTTTTTCCCTCTGAATGTCTATTTCATTGAATGTGGAATTGAGAAAGTGATGGGAAGGAGGAGTGACAAGTCTAAACATTTTAGACTTATTTAAATTTAAATCACACTCAGCATCAGTATCAGTATCATCATAGTAGTCAGGTAGAGGGTCTAAACCTTCATCTTCTCTTGTCTTGGAATAAAATTTTATTTTACCAGTAGGTGTTGGGAGCACATCCCCTGTATCTTCAAATATATCACCCTTAACGTTTAACTTGACAGACCCTTCTTTGGTCAACTTTTCGAAAGTTATATTTTTAAGATAAAGGTGATCAGTATCTAATATGTCTTTGACTACTTCATCTTCAGATTGAAAGAAGCAGCTTTCTTTAAATCCCAACTTCAAAGCTAGTTCTTGAAATATTTTAAAGTTGGACTTACATTCATGTAGGGGAGAAATTTTAGCTTCGCTGTACTGTAAGTGCAAGTGCCAGTAGGACTTATACAGGTCAGTGTGTTCAAAAAATGTTGTAGCAGGTAAAACAATGTCTGCGTATTTCGCAGTATCGGTCATAAATTGTTCTATAACCACAGTAAAAAGATCTTCTCTTTTAAGGCCTGCTCTTAACAACTCGCCCCGAGGAGCGGCAGCCATTGGATTAGCATTGTAAACTATCAAGCTTTTAATCGGTGGGTTTTCTAGCTCAACTAAAGCACGCCCAATCTGATTCATATTGATTACCCTTGTATCTTTAGGGCGCAAATCTTCTCTGTGAAGTTTACTGTGGTTTAACTTGAAATACCCACCATTGGATCTTAACGCACCTCCACCATTATACTTCCAAGCCCCTGTGAGAGCGGGGAGGCAGGTGATATTTCTCACGGTCATATCACCATTGTAATAGTGCTGTAATCCATTTCCAATCATGATAAAAGAATTAGGTGTCCTGGCGTATTCTTTAGCAAGCCATTTTATGGTGCTTTCATTTATTCCAGTGATATGAGCAACTTTCTCAGGTGGATACTCTTTAACTCTTTCCTTTAATTGTTGGAATCCGTAAGTGTATGAATTTATGAAAATTTCATCGTGTAAATTTTCAGCTATTATTATATTCATGATTGCTAGAGCTAAAGCTCCATCAGTTCCCGGGTTGATTTTGATGAAATGATCTGTCTTTTTTGCTGTTAAATTTTCATAAATATCAATTGAGATGACTTTTCCTCCTTTTTTTGATACCTTTTTTGCTATAGCCATTTGGTGTATGTTGGTGGTCGCTGAATTAGCTCCCCATAATATCATTAAATCTACATTCTTGGTTTTTAATGGATCTATGCCTTGTAAATCACCCATTACGTCTTTATATCCTATTTTTCCCGCATCTGAACAGATAGTCCTCTCCAATTTACTTGCACCGAGTTTATTAAAAAAACGCTGGTCCATTCCTTCAGAATTTAGCATCCCCATAGTTCCTTTATAACTATAAGGGAGTATGGCTTCGCTACCCCATTGTTCAATTGTATCTTCTAGATTTTTCGTAATTATTTTTATAGCCTTGTCCCATTCAATCTCCTTAAAGGCCTCTCTGTTACCTTTTTGACCATTTCTTAAGAGGGGTTTTTTCAACCTGTTTTTACTATAAAGCCGTTCAGGGTATCTATAAGCTTTATTGCAGAGAAATCCCATGGTTACGGGGTGTTCTTTATTACCGGTTATCTTTACAAGTTTTTCACCCTCAAGGGTTACTTTTATACTACAGGTATCAGGGCAATCCCTCGGACATACTGCAGGTATATCTAGTATTTTTTTTGTCATCATTAAAGCCTCCTGACTAACTATATATGTATTCATTCTTGACAAAAGATTATTTTCCTTCCAAATGAATATGAAAGTCGATAGATTTATTTTTATGACAGTTTATCAGTTTTAACGAAAAAAACCGGCAAATAAATTGCCGGTTTGGTTTAAACCTGATTATTAAGCAGAATTTTCCCGCCATTTTTCAAATCCTTCCATCACCAGGTCGTAAGTATTGTATGAAACATCAGGGAGCCTCCCACCAAATATACTTTCAGCCTGTCGAAACCCTTTTTTACATGCATTTTTTAAGAGGTCTATTTTTCCACTATCACCACCGGCTAACTTTTTTGCGAAATTTAATATTTTATCAGCCGTGTCTTTTGAATTAGGAAGCTCAAAAGATTTAATTTCAGTTGTTTCAATTTCTATATTTATGCTTGTGCTTTGGATTAAAAAATAATCCTTGCTTTTGTCTTGTAACATTTTAAACTTGTTTTTTGTATAACTTAAATTAAGATATGTTTGAGAAGTTCTGAACATTTTGCTATTGCCATCATTTTTAGGAAAAACTTGATTTGTTTTAATGGAAGTTTTTTGATATTTTAATTTGGTGCTTTGCAAACTAAAAGAATTTGCTTCTTGATTAAGAGCATTTAGTCCTCTAGTGACGCTCTCCAACAAAGATATTCACCTACCTTATATGGAAAATAAATTTCGATTGTTATTATTATAATCGGCATAATTGAAGATATATTTAACCATATTAAGGGAAAAATTAGTGATAACATAAAAAAAGAAGCAGGTTTTAAGACCTGCTTCCTTTAGTGAGGAGAGTCTAAACTTAGGAACTCCAAAGATCATGTAAGTTGCAGTATGCTCGTGCTTTAACATTACTGCCGGAAACATTGAAAAGGGCCACCGGCTCATCTCCGGGGCTTAAATTCTGCCTGTATACCTTTCCATCCACTAAAACTTCGATCCAAGTGATATAATGATCATCGCTCATAGGATGATGGGTGCTTCCAACTTCTACCTTTATCTTATCTCCTTCTTCAACCTTTACTGGAACATGTTTTTCTTTAGAAGCATCTTTTGTATTTTCTTCTAACAGCTCCATTGCTTCTCCACAACAAACCAATTCTCCTTTGCCACCCTGCAGCACTTCTACAATATTGCCACAGACATTACACCTATAAACCTCGTTAAGTTTAGCCAAAAAAAAACCTCCTTAATACTAGTTTAAAGTTACTTATAATAATTATTCTAAATAACTTTATAAAAACCTTCCTTAACTTTATATTTCTATTTTTCTTTACTTCATTTACAAAAAAACAAAAGTGTTGTATATCGATTTTTGAAAAAAAAGTTGGTAAAATATAGCTAAAGGGGGGGGAATCCCGGGGTAGTTAGAATTATAGAGAGCTTTAGCAACCGGGAGATAATTGTCATGAAAAAATTATTTAATCGAAACTTCGATGTAAATTTTTTTGAAAAAGATCAAAATACCTTAAATTTAAAGGTTTATATGAAAGATAGCTACCATGATTTTGTTCTGAATATGGATATAGATACAAAGGAGCATATGATAATTTGGACTGAATTAGAACTGAAGAAAAAGCCCAAGGAAGAATGTTTAGAATTAAAGAACCTGGTCAAGGAGATGGTAGGGGCTAGGATCGGTGCTGGATTTACAAAGACCGTTACTTCCACTTTGGGTGGAAGTAAAGGGTGTCCTAATCTGGTTAATCTTTTTCTGATCTCAGCTCCCCTTGCTCTAAATGTTACTGCAACTGCTTATAAACAAGATAAAAATATCACAGAAGAAGAGATGCACGAGTTGTTAAGTGAGATATTGGCTGGAGTCTGTCTTGGCTATCCGAAAAAATGAATATTTAGATAAATTTTAGATATTTATGTACTTTTCTAGGTGTTTAGAAGGATTTTCTTTCATATTAGAGAAGTTTTACAATAATCAGAATTGATTAGTAAGAAAATTAATGAAAGGGGTTGAGTAAATGTTTGGAGATTATCATTTAACCGAACTTATTACCGTTAGTGCTATTAATGTGGTACTCGCTGTAGTTATCTTGGTAGTAGGTTGGGTTGTTGCCCTGATTATTTCATCAGGGGTAGGAAGTGCAGTGAGAAAGACAAAGCTAAATGAAAAATTAGCAGAACTATCTGAAGAAAGCGAGGAAGAAAAACAGAAACTGGAAAAACTTAGCCTGGACAAGTGGATATCTAAGATTGTTTTTTATGTGATCATGTTCTTTGTCATTATAGCCTTTTTACAGCAGCTAGAACTAACTGTAGTCGCCGAGCCTTTTACAGGCTTTTTGAGTCAGGTATTTAATTATCTGCCAATGCTGGTTGGTGGGTTGGCTTTACTCTTGGTGGCCTGGCTTCTTGCCACAGTCATAAGGCTGATTATCTATAAGGCTCTTGTGGCAATGAATTTTGATTCTCGTTTTGGAGAGAAGATTGAAGAAGGAAAAGATGTGTCAGCAAGTCAAATTATTAGCAAAGTTGCCTATTGGCTTGTCATTCTGCTTTTCATTCCTGCTATCCTGTCAGCATTAAGGCTTGAAGGGATTTTACACCCGGTACAGCAAATGACCACAAAAGCCCTTGATTACATGCCAAATCTTTTGGGTGCGGCACTAATTTTACTAGTTGGTTGGTTTGTTGCAAAAATACTTAAGCAGATAATTGAGACACTGCTTACTTCTGCAGGAGTGGACAAGTTCAGTGAAAATTTTGGAGTAGATACAGTTATAGGAGAGCAGTCAGTATCACGTCTTATAGGAATGCTGGTATATGCTCTTGTTGTTATAATTGCATTGATATCGGCTTTAAATGCCCTGGCTTTAGAAGCGGTGACTGCGCCTGCAAGTAATATGCTGGACATGATTTTAAGTGCGCTGCCGGCAATATTTGCGGCTGTATTGGTTATCGGTATAGCATATGGGGTTGGAATCATTGTAAAGGGACTCATAAACAATCTCCTCAATGCAGCGGGTTTTGACAAAATTTTAGCTAAGTTGGGAATCGGGAAGGAGCCTGAAGAAGGTGGTTGGACACCTTCGCAAGCAGTAAGTTATATAGTGCTTATAGTTATAATGCTTTTTGCTGCTATAGAAGCTGCCGGTTTGCTTGGGTTTGCTTTACTTGCCGATCTGGTTAGTCAACTTTTAGTATTTATCACTCAAATAATTATCGGGATTATTATTTTTGGTATAGCACTATACTTGGGCAATCTCGCTTACGATACTGTAAATGTTACCCAGACACCTCATAAGAATCTTCTCGCAGCCCTTGCTAAATACTCTATCCTGGCTCTTGGTGGTGCCATGGCTTTACAGAGGATGGGACTTGCTAATGAAATCATAATATTGGCTTTTGGCCTTATCTTAGGGGCAATAGCTATAACTGCTATAATTGCTTTTGGTATTGGAGGCAAGGATATCGCAGCCAGGGAACTGGATGAAATAGTTAAAAAGATAAAACAAAGTGATAGTCAAGAGTAATAACCCTAGAATTAGAATTAGAATTGGAATTGGAGTTTTAAATTAAAAGTTAATTTTACTTGTTACTTGGATTTATAGAGGTAGGGTTTTTGTACTATACCTTAAACCCTACCTCTAAAATTTTGTACTATTATGAGGTAACAACAGAGATAAAGTTAACTTGATATTCAAAACTAGAATATAATTGGAGGGATTATAAATGAAAAAAATATATGAAGGTAAGACAAAGAGCATATTTGAACAAGAACCCAACAAACTGGTGATGTATTTTAAAGATGATGTTACCGGAACAGGTGATACTGTAGATCCCGGGGGCAACGATGTAGTGGGCGAAATGCCCGATAAAGGTAAATCCTCATTAAACCTTAGTGTGTATTTTTTTGAAATTTTAAAACAAAAAGGGATTCCTACTCACTATGAAAAAGCTTACATAGAAGCTGGATATATGGTGGTAAACAAGAGTGAACCGCTAAGCCTTGAGGTTATCTGTAGGCTTAAAGCATATGGGAGTTTTTTACGAAGATACCCATTTTTTACTGAAGGGAAAAAGCTTGACAACCTAAATTATTTAATAGAGTTCACCGTAAAGGATGATGAAAGAGAAGATCCCTTGATCAATGATGAAGCTTTGATCAAGCTTGGCGTCATGAAAGAAGAAGAATTAACATCGGTTAAGGAAACTACCAGGGAAGTCGCTAAAATAATAGAAAAAGAATTGAGGCAAAAAAATCTGGACTTGATAGATTTAAAACTTGAATTTGGCAGAGTTAATGATAAGATTGTAGTTATCGATGAAATCTCCGGTGATTGCATGAGGGTTTTTGGAGAAGACAAATCCCAACTATCCCAAACAGAATTAGCTAAATTGATGGGTTAACTTGCTAGCTCACTGAGTCCAAGTAATCTTTTAACTTTGCAAGGGCTTTATGTACATCCTTACTGGTTATATCCTTGTGGGTTACCATACGCAGTCCATTTCCACCCGTGGGCTGTATTTTTATTTTCTCTTTTTCCAAGGCCTCAACCAACTCAGGTACACTTATTCTTTTATTGACAGTATCTTGTTTTAACCTAAACCTAACGATGTTTGTTTGAACAGATTCTAAATCTATTTCTATTCCTTTTATTTTTGCAAGGCCTTCAGCTAAAACTTTAGCATTTTCATGATCTTCATGAAGTCTACTTGGCATATCTTTTAGGGCGACAATACCGGCAGCAGCAAGTATGCCCGCCTGTCTCATTCCCCCGCCTAGGAGTTTGCGACATTTTCTGGCTCTTTCTATGAAATCTTCATCTCCTAGGAGCATAGAGCCAGCGGGTGCTGCGAGACCTTTAGAAAGGCAAAACATGATAGTATCACAGCTTTTTACCAATTCTCTGACCGGAATATTCAAAGCTTTTGCAGCATTGAATATTCTGGCACCATCCATATGGAGGGGGAGATTATTTTTTTTACACATCTTTCTTACTTCTTCAATATTTTCTCTAGATAGTACCGTGCCTCCATGAAGGTTGTGTGTGTTTTCTAAGCAGACTAGCCCTGTAGGCGGAAAATGAATATTGTCCCTTCTGATGGCTTCTTCTATTGAATCAGGGGATAATGCACCTTGAACGCTGGGTATTAGTTTTGGTTGGACTGAAGCTAAAATGGCTAGCCCTCCTACTTCATACTGGTAGATGTGGGAGTCCTGTTCCAAAATGATCTCATCGCCTCTATGAGTATGAGTCATTACCGCTGCCTGGTTTGCCATGGTTCCGGTGGGAAAGAATAAAGCAGCTTCCCGGTCAAAAATTTCACAGGCAAACTCTTCTAACCTATTAACAGTAGGATCTTCTTTGTAGACATCATCTCCCAATTTGGCCTCTCCAATAGCTCTTTTCATTTCTGGAGTGGGTAGGGTTACCGTGTCGCTTCTAAAGTCAATAATATCAACTTGCACCTCCTAGATTATTTTTCAAAACAGTTTTGACATAAACCTTTTATTAGCATCTCTCGTTCAGTGATTTTATATCCGGCTCCACTGGGTGATAACTCGGGAATTTTTAATTCTGTGAGGCATTCGATTTCACCACAGGTTGTACAAATAAAATGAGGGTGACTGTTACTGCTAGCGTCCTTTGGACCTTTGGAGATGGCGAACCTGGATACTTTATCTACTCCCTCGATTTTATGAATTATCCCAGCTTTTTCAAAAGCTTCTAAAGCTCTGTAAATTGTAACATCGTTTATTTCAACCTTATTCAATTTATCTTTGATTTCCTGCTGAGTAAGGGGCTTTTTTTCTTCTATTAACAAGCAGAGAATAGCTATTCTTCCGGGTGTTTTTTTAAGATTAGAGTTTTTTAACAGATTTCTTGCTTTTTCTTCTATCATGTATGACTCTCCTTTTGTACTGGTTATGATATTGTATAGTATTTAAAAGAATTTTATCATAACCTGGTGGAGCACTTCAAATACCTATAAAAATACCTAGCAATATATACTGATTTGCATTTGGCTTGTCTATAATTTATAATGAAAAAATAATCGACTACAAGAAGTCATATATTATGCCAATAAATACTTTGAGGTGAAGGTATTGATGAAACAGGTGAAATTAGATATAGTTACAGGGTTTTTGGGAGCAGGAAAGACTACTTTTATCAATAAAATTTTAGAGGGATTAATTGACAAGGATTTTACTGTGATATTGGAGAATGAGTTTGGCGAAATTAGTGTGGATGCAATGTCTTTTGATAGTAGTCTTGTAGATGTAAAAGAAATAAATTCTGGTTGTATCTGTTGTACTTTTCAAGGAGATTTTCAATCTGCCTTGGAAGGGATATATGATGAATATAAACCCGACAGAATAATAATTGAGCCATCAGGCATAGCCCATATGTCCCAGGTGATTGATGTTTTAAATGAGTTTTTGTCTAGGGGAGATAGGCCAGGCTATATTAATATTAAATCGGTAGTAGTGGATATATTGAACTATCAAATGTACAAAGAGAACTTTACAGATTTTTATACAGATCAGGTGGAGAATGCTTCTAGTATTGTACTTAGCAAGGCTCAATTTGCAGATAAAGATACTATAGAAAAAGTTGTTCAGGATATACGGGCCCTTAATTCCCAGGGGGTTATTTTAACCCAGGTTTGGGACGAGCTTTCTGTTTTGGAAATTTTAAAGTTTGTAGAAAATTCCAGAGATTTATCAAAGGATATCCATAAAGAATTAGAAGTAGTAAAAAAAGGCAAAAACATAAACTTTGAACAATGGAGTGGAATCATTGAAAATAAAGTTTCATCGAATAAGCTTGAAGAGTTTATTGATCTTCTGAAAAAAAGCCACGATAATGACAATGATAATAATAATGAAAATAAAAACTTTGGGGTTGTATTAAGAGCAAAGGGAATCGTCAAAACAGATTCTGGTAAAACGATAAAGTTTGATTATATCCCCGGTTACTGTTGGGAAGAGGAACTAGATCAAGAAATAGACCCAGGTAGGATAAATGTAATAGGTATTGATCTCAATAAGGACTCGATGGAGGATTTTTGGAGAGTTGAAGCTAAAGACTGATATTAAAAAGGGGGGCAGTCGCCTGGATATAGGGCGATGAGCTTATGGGCAGAGCAGGAGTTCATATAATCACTGGTTTTCTTAAATCCGGCAAAACGACTTTAATAAATGCTTTTTTAGATAATATCATCAGTGGTAATAGCGATTTAGAAGAGTCGCAAATTAAAAGAATTCTTGTTATCAATATGGAAAAGGGCTTAGAAAAAGTAGAAACTACAAGTAAAGGGAACCACCCGGTGGAAGTAATTGTTAAAGACTTTAGTGTTAAATCTAATGAAGCTAATGAAGATATAGATGAAAAAAATGCAAACAAGTTTAACCAATTCATAATTGAAGCTAACCCCGACCTTATCTTAATTGAGCATAACAGTATGATGGACTTGGAAAAGTTGTACAAAGTATTGGAAAATAGAAAACTGAGAAAGAATATCAACCTCATCAGCGTTAATGGAATTATAGATGCCCAGGTATTTGAAAAATATGCACAAAACCTGGGTTTTGTATATACTGATCCCATTAGATACTGTGACAACATCATTATTACCAATGGGGCAGATACTGAGAAAAACACATATAGAGATGTATTTGAGCAAGTAAAAGAATTAAATGGACAGGCTGAATTTTTTAATGCTGGTACGGTAGAAGAAGTGAAGCAACTGCCTCTGAGTGAGATCTTGACGGGTAAAACTGAATCATTTACTGCCAGTTTGGACAAAATAACCTCAATTTTGCTTTTGATCGGCCTTGCTGTAGGTATAGGTGTGATCAATTTTATAATGATATATGAAGATTTAACCCTTATGGATTATGATTTGATGGAACCTATAGGGGCTTTTATGACGATTTTTTTAGGGATTTTGATCCAGGCGCTGCCTTTTTTACTTATTGGTATAATTATTTCAGCAATAATCCAGGTTTTTGTATCGGAAGATTTTATCGCCCGGTTTTTTCCTAAAAGTCCCTTTCCGGCAATGGGTATAGCTGTTATAGCCGGGGTATTCTTTCCTATCTGCGACTGTGCTATAATACCGGTTATAAGGAGGCTTATTCAAAAAGGGGTGCCCTTGTCTGCTGGAATGACCTTTCTGGCTGCGGCCCCTGTTGTTGATCCTGTGGTAATCCTGTCTACTTTTTATGCTTTTCCGGTAAATCCGGAAGTTCCTATTACAAGGGTGGTTATAGGAGTAGTTATTGCGGTGTTGCTTGGAATTGTATTTCATTTTCTACCTGGAAAAGATCTAGCTTTGAGAAATCATCCTGCAGCAGAATATTGTCAATGCGGTTTTTGTACAAACATAAGGGGAGAAAAAGAAAGTTTAGGCTTAAAAGTTGAAGGTGTCTTTAGACATGCCAGTCAAGAGCTATTTATGGTGGGTAAGTTTTTGATCATTGCAGCAGCTTTTTCAGCATTTCTTCAGGTGAAAGTTTCGCCGGGTCAGTTAGGAATACTAACTGAGTCGGATGTTGCAGCTCTTTTAACCATGATGGTTCTTGCCTTCCTACTGTCTATTTGTTCAACCTCTGATGCCTTTATAGCCAGGAACTTAGCCCATCAGTTTGATATGAATGTAGTGATGGGATTTATGGCATTTGGAGCAATTTTGGATCTTAAAAATCTTTCTTTACTCCTCAATGCTTTTAATAAAAGGTTTGTACTTAAAATAATTTTTACTTTTTCTTTGATTTGCTTTGTCGTCTTGTATGTTTATTTGAATCTGGTGTAAAGAAAAGAACTGTTTAATTTATACAGAGAAGGTAGGGAGCAAATATGATTAAAAACAAGTTATTGCATTTTGGGGCAGCTTTACAATTCCTTGTGCTCATGGGGTTTGTGGTACTGTTTTTGTTTTTATTGATTTCAGGTAATATAAGCATGTATGTTAGTCCTCAGATAGAACCCTTTGTCTGGTTTGGAACTGCAGTCATGTTTGTAATGGCAATTGCTAATTTGCGCCAGGTTTTGAAACTTCCCAGGAGCCATACTTTTCTCAGTCCTTATATAATATTTTTTATTCCCTTGGTACTTATGCTTTTATTTTCGCCAGTAACAATCATGTCAAGGGACTTGCCAGGGAGAACAATAGATCATACATTTACCGAAACAGGCCTAGAAAAAGAACAAGATCCCGCCTCACAATCTATGGCAGGGCAGGTTGACCCGGAAGATGAAGATATATTTATGGATCTGGAGTTTTTAGGAGACTTCTTCCAACCAGAAATACTTGATCCGGAAGATGAAGAAATTAAGGTTAAACTAAGGGATGGCATTGGAATGGATTCTGAAAATTATTATAAATGGTACTACAATCTTTACCATGAACCTGAAAAATTTGAAGGTGGTGAAGTTAAGTTTAAAGGATTCATTTATCATGATGAAGAACTTCAAGCCCAGGGAAACTCATATTTTAACAGCTCCAAGGAAGGCGAGTTCTTTTGGTCAGCCAGGTTTTTGATGGTTTGTTGTGTGGCAGATATGATCCTTATTGGCATGCCGGTACAACACACTTCACCCGAAGAGTTTGAGCTAGAAAGTGACACCTGGGTGAAAGTGGAAGGTAGCATTGAAACCTTCAGTATGGATGGAAATCAATTTCCAATAATTAGAACCGATGAGATAACAAAAACAGATCAACCTGAAATACCCTATGTATTTCCATATTAAGTAGTGATGAAATAGCTAAAAGCTGATTTATTTCACTGCTGCAGTATATCACCCTATTGACACCCCTTATGGATATAATTATAATAAGAGCAAATGCAAGTTAGTTGCATTTAATTCTGATTGGTGGGGTGTAATAATTGAGTCATATTCATATTCCTGATGGTGTTTTACCTTTTTACTGGTGGCTGGGTGGACTTATTCTAACTTTTATTGTACTTTATTTTCTCATGGCCAAAATGGACCGTTTTGAAGTTCAGAGCAGGGTGCCCCGAGCAGCTATGGCAGCGGCTTTTATGTTGATAGCTATGTCCGTGCCCCTGGGGATAATACCTTTACACCTGAGCATGGCTGTATTGACTGGTATATTGGTAGGACCGGGTCTGGGTTTTTTAGCTGTTTTTGTAGTAAATTTGATTTTGGCTTTAGTGGGTCACGGAGGTTTAACTATTGTAGGATTGAACACTTTGGTAATTGGTACGGAAGTTATAATAGGTTCTGTTTTGTTTCAAAGACTGGCAAGAAAAAATACAGTACATAAAGCGGCTTTTTTGTCTGTAATTCCTGCGTTGATTGTTTCCATGGTTTTAATGGTCGGTATTGTAGGGACTAGTGCTGGTCTTGCAGAAGCCGTACCTGTACATGATTGTGACCATGATCATGGTCAAGAGCACGAGCACGAGGATGAGCATGAAGAACATGAGCATGGAGTACATCTTGATGATGTTGATGAAGCTGTAGGAGATGTGCATATATTTACATTAACAGGCTGGGGAGCTCTTTTTCTTATTCTATTGATAGGTATAATACTGGAATCTGGTATAACAGCTTTAATCGTCAGATATATAGATAAAATAAAGCCTGAATTTATTTATAAAGGAGAATAATGACAATTGATAATAAATATAATAAGTCATTATTCAAAGGATTGATAACATGCATATAGCAGATATAGATAATATTGCGAACAATGGTAATAGCCTTTTTCATAGGGCGCATCCCGTCTTAAAACTAGTTTTAGCACTGGTTATCTTGTTTGCTTTTATATCAAGTTATAACCTTATATTTTTGGGGACTTTATTTGCCTTTGTGATCTTATTGTATTTAATTGCCAGGGTACCATTAGTTAGAATCGGTCACTTAGCCTTATATCCTGCTTTTTTTAGCCTGGTATTTGCCCTGATTATGAGTCAGGGGAATTTAGAAATTGCAGGAGTTATCATTATTAGAGCCATAGGTGCCGCCCTTAGTTTAATATTCTTATTTTCAACTACACCTTATATAGATTTATTTTCTTATCTATCTAAATTTATGCCTGCAATTTTAGGGGATGTTTTTTTGTTTACTTACAGAGGTTTTTTTATCTTACTTAGAAAAAGCAGAGTATTAGTCCAGGTGGTTAGAATGAGGGGAGGATTTAGACTAAAGTTTTTAATCTATGACCTAAAAAACATAGCTGCTGTTATTGGGTTATTGCTGGTGGAATCATTTTCTATATCTGAGCGAATGTATGCTGCCTTTGTTCTCAGAGGCTATGAAGGTAACCTTCCCAAACCTGATTATAGAGGTTATTGGATTAAGGAAGATATCATGGTATTATTGTTTTTAATCTTGGTTTTTGCCTGGACGGTGATTAAACATTGGATGGTATGGATGTAATAAATGTGAAAAATTTAAAGTATGTATATCCTGATGGCACAGAAGTGGACTTTGGAGCTGAATCTGAATTTACTGTCAGAAAAGGAGAAAAGGTTGTTCTCCTTGGCGCCAATGGATCTGGTAAGTCTACTTTATTATCTGTAATAATGGGGCTGCTTAAGCCTTCAAAAGGCAATGTTAAAGTGTTGGGTCTCTCTCCAACGGAGGGATTTAAACAGGTGAGAAAAAGACTAGGGGTAGTATTTCAAAATGTTGATGAGCAGATAATAGGTCCCCGGGTATATGATGATATTGCATTTACTTTGCGCCAAAATGGAATGGATAAGGAGAAAATCGAAGCAAGGGTAAAAGAAGTAACATCAATGTTGAGGATTGAGGATAAGCTAAACAAAATTCCTCATTATCTAAGTGGTGGGGAAAAACAAAAAGTTGCACTAGCAGGAGCTATAGTACATCAACCTGAAATCTTAATCTTGGATGAACCCCTTGACTCCCTTGATGTAAAATCAAGGGGTGAAGTAGAGGATATCCTAAACAAGTTAAATGATGAGATGGGAATTACTGTTATATTGACAACCCATGAAGTGAACTGGGTTTCTGGGTTTGCTAACACTGTCTATCTATTATCTAAGGGAAGTATAGTTTCAAAAGGTAGCCCAAAAGAAGTTCTTGTAGATGAATCTAAACTATTTGAATCCGGTTTAGAAGCCCCTGTCCTGGTTTCATTTTTTCAACGGTTGAGAAAAAACGGTTTCAACCTGGAAATTCCTGTGGATATAGAAGAAGCGGAAACATTATTGGCCAGATATCTATCGGAGCTTTGAAATAGCCATTATCTAAAATTCACTTCATCATAGTAATGTTCGGTCATACTTTCTATCTTAGCTAGTTTATCTTGAGAAAAAGGTTCAAAGGATTTAGCAATCTCAACTTTCTTCTGGTAATACCTTTCATGCTATCACCCCCAAGAAAAATAAAATGAAGTTTTAGTTTGATTATGACTAAATTTTACTATAAAATTTAGTCATAATTACATTAGGTTATATGTGAGTGATATAGGGGATAGAAGCTCTGATAAAAGTAATAATGGTTGCTGATACTATATTAAACGATAAGATGGTTGTAAAGAAATATTTTCAGAAAAGCAAAAAAATATATATTTTTCATATTGACTGGAGGGTATGGCAATGGGTAAAGCGGTTATTGGTTGTGAAACCTTGAAAAGAGAATTAGAATCAGCCATGAACGAAGTGGGAGTCAACTATGAAATTATCTGGATCGAACCGGGATTACATAATACACCTAAACTTCTTAGAGATAGATTACAGAAAGAACTAGATAATATTGAATCTGAAGTGGAACAGATTTTATTTGCTCTTGGTTTTTGTGGCAACTCTGTAGTAGGATTAAAGCCTGAGAGGTCTAAGCTGATAATTCCAAGGGTAGAAGATTGCATAACCTTGATTTTGGGAGATGATCAAAAACGAAAGGAGGTATCAAAATCTGGAGGGACATATTTTTTAACCAGGGGTTGGCTAGATAGCGATAAAAATATCTGGAATGAATACTGTCAAACGGTTAAAAAATATGGCAGAAAAAGAACCAAGGAGTTATTTGATATAATGCTTAAAAACTACGAACAACTCGGGGTGGTAGATACGGGGGTATATGACTTGGGGGAGTTTACTGATACTACTAGAAAAATAGCTGATACATTAAGATTAGAGCATGTAATTATAAATGGTACCCTTGATTATTTTAAAAAGCTCTTAACCGGGCCCTACGATGATGACTTTGTGATAATTGAACCAGGAGTTGAAGTTTCTTTGGAACATATTGTGTGATTGAATATATTTACAACAGCTAAAAACTACTAATCTTTTGAGTTTTTTTCATCTAAATAAGCTCTTACGACCAACCTTTGTTCAGCAGATCCCGGTGGATGACATGTAGTTAAGGTTAAAGCAGGGTCATCAGTTGGATCTATGACACTCCAATCGTATTTATGTGTATCAAAAACATCATCTACTTTGTATATATATTCTTTACCCCTGTAGATCAACTTGATAGGATCGCCTTTTTCAAGCTGGTCTAAATTACGAAAAGGAGCCCCATAAGTAGTCCGATGTCCGGCTATGGAAACATTCCCATTGTCAGGATAACCACTCTCAGGATAGAAACCAGGTCCTGATTCTAGCGCTGGAAGGTCCACCCCGTAGCCAATCTTTAATTGCACATCGATTGGAGCAATTTCTAGTACCCCTTCGTCAGGCTTTAATTCTTCAGGGTATTCTTTCTCATTTTCGTCATTTACCCTGTCATAGTTGTCATATACAAGAGAAGGACCTTTAGGACCTGTCTGTTCTTTTTTATTTTCTTTATTTTGAACCTGCTCCA
Source organism: uncultured Clostridia bacterium (assembly GCA_964498995.1). Classification (GTDB taxonomy): domain Bacteria; phylum Bacillota; class Natranaerobiia; order Natranaerobiales; family Natranaerofabaceae; genus Natranaerofaba. Next base: position 19,446 of record CAZCIZ010000024.1, read on the forward strand.
TTGCGTCTTCTAATTGTCTTTCTTGAACATGTTGATAGTACATATTCATCAAATAAGGAAAGCTGGCTAGGGAAATCCCAGCCAGCAAAAGGATGATTCCAATCAAAGTTTTTAGGTCTAATTTATTTCGAGTTTTGCTTTGAAGTTTATGCTGTGTTTTGTTAATAACGTCTTTTATTTTTTTGGTTATTTCAGTTTTTTCTTCATTCATTTACCTTTCACCCTTTAACCAAAACTTATTTTGTTTGGTTTTTTGTATCTTTACTTCCTCTTCTTAGCGATTAGATAGGCACCACCAGCTGCTATTATTCCACCGATACCTGGTAGCATTGGTAGAACGCCGCCGCCAGTTTCAGGAAGTTCTTCTTCCTCTTCATCTTCGTAAACATCTTCGTCAACTTCTTCTTCTGCTTCTGCTTCAGCATCAGCAAGGGCATCATCAGTAGCCGCTACAATTGCATCGCTAGAAGCAGTAGCTCCAGTCTCTGTGTCTACGTCAGTTGATCCTGCAGCAACTATGTCATCTGCAGTTTGTAGAGCATCTTCCCAATATTCTGGAGTTTCATCGTCACCTGTAGCAGCAACATCGGTAATCTCTCCACCTTCAACTGTTACCTCTACAGTGACAGTACCTCCAAATCCTTCTGCCTCTCCTGGGTAAGTGCCATCCTCAAAATGCCCTGCAGCCATGACTCCTGCTGTTAGCCCTAGTACTAGAGCTAGTACTGTTAATAAAGCTACTTTTTTCAAAACAAAATCCCTCCTTAAAATTTTATGAATTTATTTAAGGAGCTTTAAAAAAGCCCCCATGTTACCAACTAAATACAGTTTAAGCTATCTTACCCTATTAATATAAATAATATCATTCGAAGAATATTATTCTATGTAAATCAAAAAAACCCTTCTAAAAAATCAAAAACTTTTAAATTAAGTTGTAAAAATTCTATAACATTACAGCGAAAAATGACAGTACATAATCTTTTCAATCTTTGCTGTAATTATAATACTTAGTATAATACTTAATAATTAACAAATTCTTAACAAGCTCTTAAAAAAAAATTAATGTATGTAATTGAGTTTATTCAAAGGTTTTCGCTGTAGTGTTAATTATATAAAAGGGTGACTTCATCGACAGATGAAAGTCACCCTCCCTCTGAAAAGGAACTTCCTTACCAGCATAATATCACCCCCTTATCAGAAGGCTTCTATACTGGCAGGGAAAGTAAGAACTTTTCTCTCCTCTTTGCTTGCAACTAAATTATTACATATTAATTATATTTTGTCAAGGAGGTAAGCATATCATGGACAATCTATAAACAATCTATGGGCAATCGTAGTAACAATAACTAATAATTTAATATTAAATTTAATAAAAAATGAAAGAATAGGAGAGAAAAACAAAGGAATGTCGATATAACTTTATCTAATATTGCTTTACAGTTTGAAAAATATAGGTTATAATTTAACTAGATGGTCAAAGAAGGTCAAGCATTTTAACTTTTGACGATCAGGGGATATTTTATTAGCATTGATTATATTGTATCAAGTGCTAATATATGATTAGATCTGATATTTTTAAATGAGGTGATATATATGTATGGAAGATTTACTAGAAGAGCCCAAAGGGTTATGACTTTATCCCAGAATGAGGCTAAAAGGTTAAATCACAACCATATTGGAACTGAACATTTGCTGTTGGGTTTGTTGCGTGAAAGTGAAGGTATAGCTGGCAAGGCCCTTGGCAATATGGGAGTGGACTTAAAAATAGTGGAAGATAAAATTAACAATATTGGAGCAGGTTATGAAATAAAACAGGATAATATTGAAAAAAGCTTTGCTTATACTAGTGAGCTTAAAGCAGTAATAGAAATTGCTATAGAAGAAGCTAGCCAAATGGGTAAGGATTATGTAGGTACTGAGCACTTACTTTTAGGGGTTTTGACTGAGGGTGAAATATCAAAAGATAATGAAAGTATAGCTGTAATGATTTTCAAAGATATGAATATTAGTTTGCAAAGCACAAGGGATGAGGTTATGAGACTGGTAAAAGGATACAATGAAAGCAACGATGAAAGGCAAAGTAAAGAGCAAAAGTTTGAAAAATTTAATAATAAATTTAATGATAAGGGCATGAAAAATAAACCTGCTTTGAAAAAGGCTTCTGCTTTAGATTCTTTTGGAATTGATCTTACAGCCCTTGCTAAAGAGGGAAAACTAGATCCTACAATCGGCAGAGAAAAAGAAATAGAAAGAGTAGTTCAGATACTTAGCAGGCGAACTAAAAATAATCCTTGTATAATTGGAGAACCCGGCGTGGGTAAGACTGCTATTGCTGAAGGGATTGCTCAAAAAATAGTTAATAGCGACGTTCCTGTCACCATTGAAGGAAAAAGAGTAGTGACATTAGAACTTTCTTCAATAATTGCTGGAACAAAATATAGAGGTGAATTCGAAGAAAGGTTGAAAAACATTGTAGATGAAGTAGTAGAGGACAAGAATGTGATCCTCTTCATTGATGAGCTTCATAATGTGGTAGGAGCTGGAGGTGCAGAAGGAGCAATAGATGCTTCCAACATCTTAAAGCCTACGCTAGCCAGAGGAGAATTACAATGCATTGGTGCTACTACAATGGATGAGTATAGAAAAAATTTCGAAAGGGATTCGGCTTTAGAAAGGCGTTTTCAGCCAATTATGATTGATGAACCTGGTACTGAAGAATCAACAGAAGTCCTTAAAGGGCTAAGGGATAGATATGAAGCCCACCATGAAGTTGAAATCACCGATGAGGCGATTGATAAAGCTGTTAAGCTCTCAAATAGGTATATAACAAGTAGGTACCTTCCTGATAAAGCAATAGATTTGATCGATGAAGCTGCCTCAAGTGTAAAATTATTCAAAGCCCAGGATTCTGTTATCAAAAATGACCTTGAAGATAACCTTAAGGATTTACAGAAACAAAAAGAAAATGCCGTCAATGATCAGGATTATGAAACAGCAGCAAAACTAAGAGATGAAGAAGATGAAATAATAAAAGAAAGAGATTTTGAATCAGAAAAATTACAAGTTACCGGAGAAGATATTGCCGGAGTAGTGTCCGATTGGACAGGCATTCCTGTAAATAAATTGACTCGAGAAGAAAGTGAACAATTGCTTGATATGGAAGAAAGTCTCCACAAATGCATAGTTGGTCAGGGCGAAGCCGTTAAAGCTGTTTCTAGTGCGATTAGAAGGGCAAGGGCTGGTTTGAAAGATCCAAAAAGGCCCATCGGTTCGTTTATATTCTTGGGGCCAACAGGAGTAGGGAAGTCAGAACTTGCAAAAACCCTGGCAGAAGTTCTTTTTGCTGACAAGGATGCTGTGATTAGGCTTGATATGTCAGAGTATATGGAGTCTCATACAACTTCTAAACTTGTGGGCTCGCCTCCTGGATATATTGGTCATGAAGAAGGAGGACAGTTAACGGAAAAAGTAAGAAGGCGCCCATATTCGGTGATACTTTTTGATGAGATAGAAAAGGCGCATCCTGAAGTATTCAATACTTTACTTCAAGTGTTAGAAGATGGTAGGCTTACTGACTCCAAAGGAAAAACAGTTGATTTTAAAAATACAGTGATGATTATGACTTCAAATGTAGGTGCACACCTGATAAATAATATCAAAGGCGTAAATACGCTAGGGTTTAAAATCAACGATCATAAAGATAGCAAGTATGAGGACATGAAGGATAAAGTGATGGAACAACTTAAAAATACTTTCAAACCGGAGTTCTTAAATAGGATTGATGAAACCATTGTGTTCCATTCCCTAGAGAAAGAACATTTGAAAACAATTGTAGGAATTATGTTAGCTGAATTGTTAACCAGAATCAAGGATTTTGATATAACACTTGAAATTACACCAGAAGCCAAAACCTTCCTGGCTGAAAAGGGTTATGATCCAACTTACGGAGCAAGGCCTTTAAGGAGGGCGATCCAGAAGAACTTAGAGGATTCACTATCAGAAAAAATTTTAAAAGGGGAGTTTGGTCCAGGTGATAAGGTGATAGTAGATGTAAAACCTGGAAATGGGGAAAAGGAATTAACCTTTTATAAAGAGGAAGAAAAAGTGAAAAGTTAGATTCGCAAGGAAATAAACTTTAAATTCTGTTGCAGTATATTCCGATGTTAGAAAGTTTTATTAACACAGGAGGTGTAGGGAGTCTATTAATAAAATCCAAGTGTTTATAAATAGACTCACTACACCTTACTTATTGTATCTTTCAACTCCTCGATGCTGAAAGGTTTTGTTACTATGCCTTCAAAACCATAATCATCGTAATTGAAGATTGTTTTATTATCAGTAAAACCGCTCATAATAAAAGCTTTTAATTCAGGGTCAAGCTCTTTTAACTCTTTTACCGTTTCTTTGCCGCCTTTGCCTGTGGGTATCGTAAGGTCAAGTAATGCAATATCAAAGGGAGAATTAGAGTTTTTAACAATATTTATTGCTTCATCGCCGTCTTTTGCACATACTACATGATAACCAAAGGATTCAAGAGCTTCTTTTACAATGGCTCGTAACATCTTTTCATCATCCATTACAAGAATTCTTTTATTCTCGTCTGAGTTAATACTTTTGGGGATATTGCTCTTAGATTCATCAGCAGCTTGAAGGTAAATTGTAAACACTGTCCCTTTATCAGTCTCAGAATCAACAGTAATATGGCCCCCATGTTTATTGATAATGGAATAACAGGTGGCTAAACCTAGGCCACTGCCTTCAGGCTTGGTGGTGAAATATGGATCGAATATCTTTTCTTTATTTTCCTCTGGTATACCAATCCCATCATCTTCAATAGAGATTTTCACATAATTGCCAGGTTCAAGGGGAATCAAATGCTCATCTCCATTAATGATAATATTTTCTGCCTTGATCTTGACAGTTCCTCCATCAGGGACAGCCTGGCATGCGTTCAAGATGATATTGTGTAGAACTTGAAATATTTGTCCTTCATCAGCTTTAACCGGCATCAAATCTGGTTGAATATCAAACTTGAATTCCACGCTAGAACTTGCTAAAGCTAACTTACAGGCATCCTTCAAAACTTCTTGTATAGATGTAGCCTTTAGAATTGGAGAACCTCCCCTTGAGTAGGTCAATAGCTGTTGAGTTAAATCTTTGGATTTTTGCAAGCTATTTTCGGCATCTTCTAGAAGATTTATTAAATTATCATTGTCAAAACCATTACTTTTATCTTGAACCCTAAGCTTTTCTTTTGTCAGGGAGATATTGCTCAAAGCTATTGTTATTAGATTGCCGAAATCGTGTGCAATTCCTCCTGCGAGGAGACCTATTGATTCCATTTTTTCCATTCTGCTGATTCTGTGGACATCAACTTTATCTGAGCTACTGCTGTTCTCATCAACTATGTAGTTATTTGATTTCATAAGAGCGTCGATGATTATAGCTGTTAAAAATAAAACACTGATAAAAACAATTTTTACATATATAGGATTGTTCTCCACTTCTATTGCATAATGGAAATATAAAAAGAACATGCTTCCCGTGGCAGCAACAAATAAGCCATGAAATTTTCCCATGGTTATAGATGTTGTCACTACTGGAAGAAATAGCAGTGTCTTTATGAGCTCGTGATTTTCGCCTATCAAAAAAATTATAATGAGCACGAAAATAAACAGAAGCAAGTTATATTTCATTTTTTGACCTCCTAGATTAGGAGAAAAGATTTTTTTGTTGAAGACGACATTGAAAAATCAGATTGCTAGAAAAAAATTCTACATAACTTAAAGATTTCCTGCTTTTATGTAAACGAGGTTTTTGTTTTAATGTTAGTTTTTTTAGGTAAATAAAAAAATTGTTTTCTATACTAGTTTGGTGTATAATATATTTAAGCATTATGCAAGGGAAATTTTAAAAATCAAATATAGGAGGTTTTAATTATGAATAGTTTTAAAGCAAAAATGATCGCGCTGGCTTCTTTGATTTTGGGTGTAGCGGTAATTGGCCTTATATTCGGCTAAAGATTTTAGTTAATAAATGATAATAATATCTTGCTTATATATATATATGTAACTGGGAAATATTTAAGGGTGATGCAAATCACTCTTTTTTTAATCCATTAAACTTCTTATGTTCTTATGGTTTCACTGTAGAGGATTTTGATAATTATAACTACTTTTCTAAAAATTCTAGATTATTAATTTGTGAAGGAATTAGCAAGTTATTGGAGAAGAATGCTAAGTAGTAATATAAGACGGTTAATTAAAGAATGTAGCGGTAACTGAAAGGGTGAAGATCATGGAATTACTTAAGGACTTTTTTCAACCTAAATCTGTAGCAGTTGTAGGGGCTTCTGACCAGGAAGGTAAAATTGGAAATATAGTTCTCAGAAATATCTTGGATTATGGCTTTGATGGGGACGTTTATCCGATAAATCCTGGCAAAGATGAAATTTTAGGTCTTAAATCATATGCATCTTTAAAAGATATTGAAGAAGCTCCAGAGCTTGTCGTTGTAGCAGTCCCTGCTGAATATGTTAGTCAAGTGGCCAAAGAAGCTGCAGAGTGCGAAGTTAGATACCTTGTTGTGATAACTTCCGGATTTAAGGAAGTAGGCCAAGAAGGTAAAGAACGTGAAAATGAGATCATGAAAATAGCTAGAGAAAATGATATCAGAGTGCTTGGACCTAACTGCTTGGGAATAATGGATACACATTCACCATTGAATGCCTCCTTTGCAGGGGACTTTCCTGATAAAGGGAATGTAGCTTTTATCTCCCAGAGTGGAGCGATTTTGGTTTTTATTCTGGATTGGAGCCTAGATGTGAATATAGGTTTTTCCAGGTTTGTTAGCTTAGGTAACAAAAGTGATTTGAACGAAGCTGATTTTATTTCTTCAATGGGGGAAGATGATAATACTAGTGTAATCCTTTGTTACCTGGAAGATGTTGTTGATGGAGATGCATTTTTAGAGGCTGTGAATAAAACTACCGAGAAAAAACCTGTAGTGATTTTAAAATCAGGTGCCAGTGAATCTGGTGCTTTGGCTGCATCTTCTCATACTGGAGCTATGGTAGGTAACGATAGGTCTTATGAGGTGGCTTTCAAGCAGTCAGGAGCCCTTAGAGCTCAGAGTTTGGAAGAACTGTTTGACCTCGGGGATGCTTTTGCCAAACTGAGTTTACCGGCTGGAAATAATGTGGCGATAATAACCAATTCAGGTGGTCCAGGGATTATAACTACAGATTGGATCGAAAAACAGGGGTTGAAAATGGCAAAATTCAGTAAAGAAACCATTGATAAACTCAAAGAAGGGCTGCCCTCTGAAGCGGGAATTTACAATCCAATCGATGTTATGGGAGATGCAACCCATGAAAGGTTTGAATTTGCAATAGATGCTGTGCTAGAAGATGAGGGAGTGGATAATCTTATAGTGTTATTAGGTCCTACAGACCTGGCAAAGCCTGAAAAGTTGGCTGAAATAATGGTTAATAAAAAGAGTTCATACCAAAATAAACCTATTTTTGCCTCTTTCATGGGAGGACGTTTTTTCGATAAAGCAGAAGAATTGTTGAATGATGGTGGCATCCCATGCTATACATTTCCAGAGAGAGCTGTAAAAGCAATTGGTGGAATGGTTTCGTACGCTAACTATTTGAAGAAAGACAAAAATGGAAGATCACTGCAATACAATGATGTTAATCAAGAAGTGGTTAAAGCTAACCTATATGATGCATTTAAGGAAAATAGAAGGGTGCTTCTCAGCAGTGAAGCTTTCTCCATTGTTGATGCTTATGGAATTAAGGGAGCCCAGATAGAGCTTGCTCGTAATTCAGACGAAGCGGTGGAGATAGCAGAGAGACTCGGCTATCCTGTAGTGTTGAAAGTTGCTTCTCCGAGCATACAGCACAAGTCGGACTTTGGAGGTATAAAAGTCGGGCTAAATAACAAGGAAGAGGTGGAAGAAGGCTTTATTGGCATTTTAGATAGGGTTCAAAAATATTTCCCGGATTTGGCTCTGCACGGTGTTGATGTTCAGAAAATGGCGCCAAAAGGCAGTGAAATAATAGTGGGAATGAGCAAAGATTTGATATTTGGTCCTTTAATAGTATTTGGTTTGGGCGGTATTTATGTGAATCTGATTGAGGATGTTTCTTTTAGGCTCGGTAAAACCTTGGATCATTTTGAAATAGACGAGATGATTACGGAAACCAAGGCATATAAAATGTTAAGAGGATTTAGGGGCGAACCCCCTGCTGATATAAATGCTGTTAAAGATGTCATAGGTAGACTGGCTCAGCTATGTAATGATTTTCCTGAAATCTCAGAGGTGGATTTGAATCCTGTCCTGGTTTATGAGGATGGCCTGACTACTGTTGATGTTAAAATAACTGTGGAATGGAATGATCTTTAATAATTTTAAGTAGTAAAATAAAGTGATTTTAAGTGAGAGGTGTTTAAATTGAAAAAAATTTATGTAATGGGTAACGAAGCTAGTGGTAAAACTACGGTTTCACTTGGGCTCACGTTGTTTTTGTGTTCTAAAGGTTATAAAGTGCGCTATTTTAAGCCGATTGGGTATTCTCCCTGGCCTACACAGCATGAAGACGAAGATGGTCTTTTGTTACAAAAAGTTCACGAGACTTCTTGTGATTTAAAGTCTATTGTTCCAGTAAATATTGGCCCAATGTATTTGTCCGGCAAATATGATAAAGATGAATATAAAAAGGCGGTTTTTGATGCATTCAAAGATATAGAAGATAATGAAGACGTTGACTTTCTGCTTATTGGTGGTTCCACAACTCCATATGTATTAGCGAGTCAGGGGCTAGATTGTTTTACCCTTGCGTCTGAGTTTGGGGCATCAGTAATTCATACCTGCAGTGTTAAGGATGATTTTAGCTTTGATCGGGGGTTTTTTGTCAATAAGTACTTGGAAACTTTAAATATCCCTCTAATAGGTAACATATTTAACAATATCCCTATGGCTACTTACGAAAAAACCAGGGGAATTCATAAAACGATTATGGAGAAGGAAGGTTATAGAGTTCTTGGTATTATCCCTGCTATGCCAGAGCTTACGTCTCCTTCGGCATCTGAGTGTCTAGATGTTTTAGGTGGAGAATTGCTTGTAGGAGAAGAATATCTAGACAATAGGGTAGAAGACATAGTGGTTGGTACAATGACTATAGATGGGGCTTTGAAATATTTAAGAAGATCTCGAAATAAAGCCCTAGTTGTTGGTGGGGATAGGAGCGATTTGATACACACTGCTTTGGAGACAAGTACTTCTGTTATAATCTTGACCGGAGGTCTTTATCCCGATGTCAAGGTACTGTCAAAAGCTGAAGAAAAAAATGTGCCTGTTATTTTAGTACACTATGATACTTATACTACAATAGAGAAACTACATGATGCATCTACACGGATAAAACCGGAGAACAAATCCACCCTTGAGCTAGCCAGAAAAAACATAGAGACATATTGTGACTTGACACCTTTATGGGATGAAATGGAAGAATAATTGTTATAATATAGCCTATATTTAAGATATGAACTGAGTCAAAGTTAGTTTAGTAAGAAAATAAATCAGTTATTTTCATTACTGGTTGTGGTGTGAAAGTCAAAACATGGGGAGTAGTACGAAAATACACTTTAATTTTAGTGCTGCAGTATATTCCGATACTACAAAGTTTTTATTAATACATCTACGGATCGGTACACAAAGTTTAATCGTAAACACT